>NZ_MEBP01000012.1:0-44587 GCF_001722075.1 Salinivibrio sp. SS2
CGTCAGCAATCTGAAACGGCACCCAATGGGTGCCGTTTTTTTATCCTGCGACGAGGCGCGTGTATAAACCTAAAGCGAGTTTTATCGCGACAAAAAGCATCATACTGGCCATTAAGATATCGAGCAGGCGGCGAATCGACGGGGTAGATAGCCAAGGAGATAAGCGCGCCGCCCCTGCGGATAAGCCATAAAACCATAAGCAAGAGCCGAGTAATGCGCCCACCGTAAAGGCAACACGCTCATCAAAGGCAAACTGTCCACCAATGGCACCTAGGACAACGACTGTATCCAAATAGACATGTGGATTGAGTAGCGTCACGGCTAGTGCGCCGATAATCACGGCACGTCGACCTCGGCTCATCGTGGGCGTGGATACATCGTTCTCGACAGGCTGGCGAGCATTTTGAATAAATTGCCATGCATACATAGTTAAAAATGCGATGCCGGCTAATGTAATGGTGTTGAGCAACACCGGATAGCTAGCCAGTAGTGCGCCTCCGCCAAAAATACCACTTGAAATCAGTATGATATCGCACAAAAAGCAAATGGAAGCGGTGATCATATGATGTTCACGGCTGATCCCTTGGTTAATCACGTAGGCATTCTGTGCGCCGATAGGAATAATCATGGTTAGGCTTAGCCCCAAGCCTTGGAATGCCACAAAAAAACTACTCACGGTTTGATCCTTTTATCACGAGGTATGACTCCCACTTTAAGCAGGGATGGCTATTAAGTGAACTTAATTATATTTATGGTTAATTAGTCTAACTTATGGGGGTGTGAATGGACTATCGAGGCGTAGAAGCGTTAGACGCGGTGATCACCTTAGGGGGATTTGAGCGTGCCGCTGCGGCGTTGTTTATTACCCAATCGGCGGTCTCGCAGCGGATCAAACAACTGGAGCGACAAATTGCGCAGCCTGTGATGGTTCGCGAGCAGCCGCCTCGGCTGACACCGATTGGGCAGCGTTTACTGGGTTTGTACCGGCGTGTTCAGCTTTTGGAGCAAGAGACATTGCCAGAGCTTGCTCCAGACGCGGATGGCTCCGTACTCTCGGTATCAATTGCCACCAATGCTGATAGCCTCGCGACATGGTTGCTACCGGCTCTCGCCCCCTTGTTAGCCTCGCAAGCGATTGATCTCAATTTGCTAGTTGAAGATGAGAGCCGCACCTTGAAACGGATGCGAAGTGGTGAGGCAATTGCAGCCATTAGCACAGACTCCACACCCATGCATGGATGTGATTGCCTGTATTTGGGTCGCATGGACTATAGCTGTGTGGCAACCCCTGCATTTTCACAGCGATATTTCTCCCAAGGGATTGATAGGGAGGCCTTAATGGCGGCACCCGCCGTCATTTTCGATGCACATGATGATATGCACGCGGACTTTCTTGCGTCCTATTTTGCGATGCCTGCCGCTGGGTGGCGGCGTCATATTGTTCGCTCGTCTGAGGCCTTTGTCGCGATGGCAAGTAAAAGCATGGCGTACTGTTTAATACCCCGTTTAATGGTATCAAAGCAGCTCGAGGAGGGGACTTTGATCGATGTGATGCCGGGTAAAGTCGAGGCCCGTCATCTCTATTGGCACTATTGGGCAATGGAAAGTGGTGTGTTATCGGAAATGACCCATGCTTGCCAACAAGCGGCACAGCGTGCATTAGTGCAATCTTAACCGGAAATTGACTGAACACAGGGAGCCTTTTGGCTCATCGAGAGTCTTACCTGAGTGTCAGTAAAATCGTGAACCCATTTAAGGAGACCGTATGCGTAAACTCAAAGCAATGGTGCTGTTGACCAGTGCACTGGTGATGGCGCCTGCCGCCATGGCTAGTATCGATTTTCCCCATCTTGAAATCACAGGGGTCGGTGAAGTGACAGCCAAGCCAGATATGGCGATGATCCATGTTGCTGTAGTATCAGAAAGAAAAAGCGCCAAAGCCGCTAAACTCGCTTCGGATAAGGCGGTGGCTGAGTTTATCAACCGACTGAATAAGCAAGGCGTTGCGCGTGAACAAATAGAAAGTGCGCATATTAACTTGTCACCACGTTATCAGTATCCCAAAGATAAAGCCCCAGAATTAACGGGTTACCGCGCTGAGCGTCAAGTGACGGTGACCTTAAATGATCTCACTAATCTAAACGCGGTGCTGGATGGTGCGTTAGGCGATGGTATAAACCGTATTAGCCATATTCAACTGACGAGCAGTGATTATGCCGCGTTAGAAGCGAAAGCCCGAGAGGCTGCGGTGAAGGATGCACGTGAAAAAGCAGCCGCACTGGCCGAGAGTTTAGCGTTGAAGCTGGACGGCGTATGGCAGATTCGCTATCGCTCAAGCTCGCCTCGCCCGGTCATGATGCAGGCTGAAATGCGCGGCGCCAACGCGGATGTGGCAGCCAGTTATCAAGATGCAACGATGGAAGTGCGTGATCAAGTAGATATTATTTTTCGTCTTGACGATTAATCCTGCCTCTCTTCATTAATACAAAGGGCGCCGATGGGCGCCCTTATTGCGGCTAACTAAGCGGTGGTTACGCGGTGGGATTCACCGGCTTACCTTTTCCATCTTCTGCTTGGTCGCTTTGCGTTTGTTGGCGACGAGCAAGGCGTTGTTCCCAATAGTCTGCATTCTTAATCCCTAGTTTCACAGGATCGAACGTGTAGGTCTCAACCCCTTTCGCTTGTTGTTCTTCATAGTCTTTAAGTGCTTTGAGTGCCGGTTTACCAATAAAGAAGATAATGATAATACCGACAATGTTGAGCCATGCCATCAGACCGACACCAGCATCACCAAATGCCCACGCCAGGTTCGCGCTACGTACGCACCCATAGAACACTGCTGACATCAGCACAATTTTAAGCGCAAACATCATACCGGGCACTTTGAAGGTACGGCGCAAGTAGGCAACGTTAGTTTCGGCAATATAGTAGTACGCCAAGATAGTTGTGAATGCGAAGAAGAACAGTGCAAAGGCGATAAAGGGTTTACCTAGGCCTGGCATCGCTTGTTCAATCGCTAGCTGTGTAAACTCAGGGCTGTTTGCTGCGACAGATGACGCGAGGTTTTGCACGATAAAGGCGTCACCCGCACCATGTACGTTATAAGCTCCGGTAATGATGATCATAAACGCGGTGGCAGAACAAACTAGCAGGGTGTCGATATAGACGGAGAATGATTGCACTAAACCCTGCTGTGCTGGGTGCTCGACGTTGGCAGCGGCGGCGGCATGAGGGCCTGTTCCTTGTCCGGCTTCGTTAGAGTAGACACCACGCTTTACACCCCAGCCAATCGCTGCACCGGCACCTGCCATCGGTGTAAAGGCATCGCCAATGATCATAGCAACTACACCAGGGATCTCGCTGATGTTCAGCAAGATGATCACGAACGCAATGATGATGTAAGCAAGCGCCATAAATGGCACAACGATTTGAGTAAAGTGGGCAATACGCTTTACACCACCAAAAATGATGAAGCCAAGTACAACCGAAATAAAGGCACCGGTGATGACTTTCGACACCTCTAGGGCGCCAAACATCGCGGTATCAACCATAGCCCCAGAACCAAAGGCGGTTTCTACTGCGTTACCAATGGCGTTGGATTGCACGCCCGGCAGCATCACACCACATGCAAGTAGGGTCGCGAACGCAAATAAAATGGCGTACCACTTTTGACCTAACGCTTTTTCAAAGTAGTAGGCCGGACCGCCGCGAAACTCACCGTTATCCTCTTCTTTATAAATTTGTGCGAGGGTTGACTCTGTATACGCGGTCGCAGCACCGAGAAAGGCGACGACCCACATCCAGAACACCGCACCTGGGCCACCAAATCCAATTGCGGCAGCAACCCCTGCGATATTACCGGTACCGACACGTCCCGAGAGTGAGACGGCGAGTGCTTGGAAGGACGAAATCCCTTTTGCTGAGCTTTTATTGGAGAAGAGTAAGCGCCACATTTCTGAAAAGTGACGGACTTGTGCGAAACGCGTCAAAATGGAGTAGAACAGGCCGGCACCTAAGCAGGTATAGATCAGCGCTGGACTCCAAATGATGCTGTTTAAGAAATCGACAAACGATTGCATAGTGAGTTCCTTCTACTGTGTTTGCATCATGTTGTTTTTTTATCCACCCGCATCTTAAACTGATTTGGTGCTCAATTGTTAATATTTTGTGTCATTTGACTTTTTGATGTGTGAATCTGATCGTTTTGTGTTCAGAAAAATAGGCGGGATAACAAAACAAAAGGAGGCCTTATGCGGCCTCCTTCATATAAGCGATGGACAATCAAGCAGTCTCAGCAGGTAAGGGCTGTCTAGCTCTTTTTACGCTTTTTCGGCTTTTTAGCAGAAATAGCTTTTTTACCGGTTTGCTTCTTCTTTTTCTTCTTATGCTCTGCTTTTTTATGTTTTGGCTTCAGGCCATCAATGGTGCGCTCTTTAACATCTTCATCCATGTAGCGCGAAATACGTTCCATCATCGGCTGATCATGGGCTTCTACCAATGATAAGGCCGAGCCTTTTTTACCCGCGCGTGCGGTGCGACCAATGCGGTGTAAGTAGACATCCGCGGTACGCGGTAAGTCGTAGTTAATCACGTGAGTAATATCTGGCACATCAATACCGCGTGCGGCGACATCGGTGGCCAGTAAGACGTTCACTTTACCTTCACTAAACCGGCTAATTGCATTGTTGCGTTTGGCTTGCTGCATTTCACCTTGGATCCACGCACAATCCAGTTGTTGTGACTGCATGTAATCACGCAGATCGGCTAAACGCTCGCGTGTTTTGACAAACACAATGGCGCGCTCGGCTTGCTCGGTAAGAATATGTTTCAGCAAGGCGCGTTTATGCGCGAGATCGTCACAGCGGTGATACCACTGGGTGATTTTTTTGCGCTCTCGGCGGGGTGGCTCCACATTGATAAGCTCAGGGTCGGTCAACAAGCTTTCGGTAAATCCAGTGACGCCGCGACCTTCAAGTGTGGCGGAAAACAACATGGTTTGACTGCGACGCTGACATTCATCGGAGAGACGGTTTACCGCACTGGCAAATCCCATATCGAGCATGCGGTCGGCTTCATCTAACACTAAACACTCGATGGCGCGACAGTCGAAGCGCTCTGCCTCGATGTACTCCATGAGTCGCCCCGGTGTGGCGACAACGATATCCTGTGTTTTGCCTAACTGTTCTGCATGATCTTGATAAGAAATACCACCGGTGATGGTGAAAATCTTGAGCTCTGTGTTGACTGCCAAGGCACGCGCTTCGTCAGCGACCTGAATCGCGAGCTCTCGAGTGGGGGTCAAAATCAGCACGCGCGCCGGTCCAGGCTTTTGGCGAGGAAAGTCGAGCAAGTGCTGTAGCATAGGCAACAAGAAGGCGGCGGTTTTGCCTGTACCTGTTGGCGCAGAGGCTAAAATGTCGCGTCCATCCATCCCGTGGGGGATAACCTCGGATTGGATAAGCGTTGGACGTTGATAGCCCATATCGTCGAGGGCACTGAGCAATTCAGGATCGAGCTCAAGTTCGGCAAAGCTTCGCACAGGGTTGTTCTCCAAGGACAGTTAAGAGCGGCATTATATACGTAAATCGCGTCGATATGCAGAGTATCAGTAAATAGATCATACCGAGTGACCACCAGAAAGGTGTGTACTGACTAAGGCAATTTTAGGTAAAAATCGCGCGTTAATGCAGCAAACGCGGGGGTAAAGTGGTTATGGTCATCACGTAACACTAGCGTATCAGAGATCAATGGATGCGTCGTGGGGCTGAGGGTGAAAAGTAATCGTGATGCGGATTTGCTAGGGGTCGGGTGAACGTACACCTGACGATGTAGGTGCAGACCATATTGTGTCGCATCGGCAATCAATCGCTCGCCTTCGGTAACGGGCAAGATAAGATCGGCACATCCGCTTGGGGTTAACCGCTCCGCGAGCACGTGAAGCAGCGCCTCATGCGTCAATGTGTGTGCATGCCTAGCCGTGGCACGCTTGGCATCGCGTGCGGTTTGTCCGCTGGTAAAATAGGGAGGGTTACATACGATGTGCTCAAAGCGTGTGCACGTGTGCCACTGTGTAATGTCGCCTTGTCGTAGTTGAATTTGCGCTGCAAAGGGGGAGGCACTTACGTTTTGGGTTGCACAGGCATAAGCGGCGGGATCGTATTCGATGGCGGTGAGCGATAAATGTTGAAAACGCTGCGCAAGCATCAAGCTCAGAAGGCCGGTTCCTGTGCCAATATCGAGGCTATTTTTCGCTTGTTTGGGGTCAGCCCAAGCGCCCAGCAATACCCCATCGGTACTGACTTTCATCCCACAGTTGTCTTGAGTCACGCTAAATTGTTTGAATCGAAATTCGCTCACTGGGTTGCCTTTATCCGCTTGATTCATCCTGCCCACAGAGCAGTGTTTTTTACTATTTTGTAATCAATCTGTTACTGGTTGAGGCTGTTAAAAAATATCGCTTTTAACATCACAGCCAGTTTATTGAGCTAACTGTTACTTTTAAAACAGAAGATCACAAGGTTTTGCTGCTATGGCTTTACTGTGATGGCGATCTTGTTCATTATTCTAAATTCTGCCCGTTGTATGAAACAAAATATTATAAATCTAGGTTTCAGCTGGGCGAATCATTACTCATTGCAAACACCATCTAAAGCTGTAGGAATTAATCGTGACTAAGCGTTTAAAATTAGTTGATATTTTAGCGTTAGGTTTTATGACCTTCGCCTTTTTCTTAGGCGCAGGGAATATCATCTTCCCGCCTCAAGCTGGCATGCTAGCCGGTGAACACTTCACATCCGCCATGACGGGCTTTTTGATCACGGCTGTTGGTCTCCCGCTGGTTGGTATCATTGCGGTTGCCATCGCTGGCGGCGGCTGGAAAGGCCTGACGCGTGATTTACCCTCTGGACTCGCCACGTTAATGGCGGTGCTGATTTTTATCATTATCGGTCCTGCTTTTGCTGCGCCTCGTGCTGGGCTCGTTGCTTACGAAATTGGCTTTAAGCCCTTTTTGCTCGAGCCAGGCCAAGTCGAACTGACCGCTTTCTCTATCGTCTTTTTTGCCGTTGCTATGTTTTTCTCACTCTCTCAGGGCAAATTAATAGACTCGATTGGTAAGCTACTGACTCCACTGCTATTCGCGGCGTTGGCAATTCTCGCGATTGCTGTAATTGTCAATCCTCAGGGTGACGTGGCAGCTGCGCAAGGCGCCTATGTGAACAATGCGCTGACCACAGGTTTCCTCGAAGGTTACAACACCATGGATACCTTTGCGGCCCTGATGTTCGGTATGCTGATTGTCGATGTGATTCGCAAAAAAGGCATCGAAGACAATAAAACTACCTGTATGTATCTGATTTACGCAGGCGTGATTGCGGCAGCCGGCTTGGCGTTTGTTTATATTTCTCTGTTCTATTTGGGGTCGACTGCCAGTGAAGTGGCTGCTGGGACCCAAAATGGTGGCGAAATCATGGCCGCCTACGTCAATGCATTGTTTGGTCCTGTGGGGCAAATGATTTTGGCGGCGATTATTGGCTTGGCCTGTCTCACTACAGTGATTGGCTTGGTAAGCGCCTGCGCCGATTACTTTAGCACCTTGACCCGTTGGACCTATCGCCGCTGGGTGGTTGTGGTGTCTTTAGCCTGTGCAATTGTTGCAAATGTGGGCCTTAAACAACTGATCGCGATCTCAGTGCCGGTATTGTTTGCCCTGTATCCGGTTGCGATTGCCTTGATCGGTTTGACCTTTATCCGTCGTTGGTTGCCAAACCCAGCATTGGGTTATCGTGTCGTACTTGGCGTGGCCTTGTTATTTAGCCTACTCGATGCGGTGAAAGTGATGGGTGTGGATATGAGCGCCTTTAACTTCCTGCCATTGTTCGATGTCGGCATGGCATGGTTGCTCCCGACCGTGGCGGCCATGATCGTGGCGAAATGGCTTGGGACCAGTTCGGACAAGTTCGCGCAAGCGTAACGACCTTATCCAATAAAAAAACCGCGCTCAGGCGCGGTTTTTTTGTATCAACAGGCGAGGTATCAGGCCTGTTCGAGTAACGCTTGGTATTCAACCAAAACTTGCTCGCACCAGGTGTGAATCCGTTCGTCGCTTAGGTCGTACTCGCTGTCTTCGTCTAGGGCCAAGCCAACAAACTGTTTTCCATCGTCTGTCACGGCTTTAGACGCATCAAAGCGGTAGCCTTCGGTGGGCCAATAGCCAATAAATTGCGCACCACTACCTTGCAGCTGCTGGTGGAGCATGCCCATGGCATCGAGGTACCATTCGGCATAGCCTTCTTGGTCGCCAAGGCCAAATAATGCAATCACTTTGCCTTGCAGTTGCAGACTATCAATGTCTTGCCAAACGGCTTCCCAATCTTCTTGCAGCTCACCGAAGTCCCAAGTTGAAATGCCGAGAAGTAGCAAGTCATACTCTGCCATTTTGGCCAGCGGCGTTTCTTTGACGTTGTGCAACTCAACCAAATCGTCGCCGATAAAGTCACGGATCTTTTCCGCTGCCATTTCGGTATAACAGGTGGTTGAGCCATAAAACAGACCGATTCTCATAGTTTGACTCATTTGGTTTGATTACCTGCAGTTTACCTGCTGGTGGGTAATTTGATCCAGCAAGCGGCGCCGACATTTTGTATAATGACCCGCGCTAAGTCGCGTGTGGCGCCGTTATTATTCGAGTTTTCCCCAATAAGCAGGCTGAATGTGAACAAGAATGTTGAATTAATCGAGCAGTTCCTCGATGCCATGTGGATGGAGCGGGGGCTATCGGAAAACACCCTCGGCTCTTATCGGAATGACTTGCTCAAGCTCTGCCACTGGCTTGATAGCCGTGCATTGCTGTCGGTGAGTAAACAGGACTTGCAGGATTATCAGTACTGGTTGCACGAACAAGCCTACCAGCCCAGCAGCCGAGCCCGTATGGTGTCGGCACTGCGTCGTTTGTTCCAATATCTATACCGTCAAAAACTGCGTCCGGATGATCCGAGTGCCACCTTAATTAGCCCTAAACAACCGAAACGCTTGCCGAAAGATCTCAGTGAAGATCAAATTGATGCATTACTCGATGCGCCCAATACCGACGATCCGCTGGAGCTGCGCGACAAAGCCATGCTTGAGTTGCTTTACGCCACGGGGTTGCGTGTCACTGAGCTGGTGGGCTTGACCACCGAAAATGTGAGTTTACGGCAAGGGGTGGTCCGTGTGGTCGGTAAAGGCGACAAGGAGCGCTTGGTGCCGATGGGAGAAACTGCGGTAGACTGGTTGGAGCATTATTTGGCGCACAGCCGGCCTGTGCTGCTTGGCGAAACCAGTACCGATGTCTTTTTCCCCAGTAAACGGGCGCGACAGATGACACGCCAAACGTTTTGGCACCGGATTAAGTATTACGCTCAGCTGGCAGGGATTGATAGCGACGCGCTCTCCCCGCATGTGTTGCGCCACGCCTTTGCCACCCATCTGCTCAATCACGGTGCTGATTTGCGTGTGGTACAAATGTTACTTGGCCATAGCGACCTCTCGACGACCCAAATCTATACCCATGTTGCGACTGAGCGCTTGAAGCAGCTGCATCAAACTCATCATCCACGCGGCTAACCCTGATTGGTGATTTTCCATGATAGAGATAAAACGACGAATGCCGACGGTTACGCCGGCCTTTAGTGATGATATTCCCCCTTTACTACAACGCTTGTATGCCAACCGAGGACTGCGCGAAGACAGTGAGTTAAACCGCAGTGTGGCAGGCTTGCATCAATACCAAGCGTTAACCGGTATCGAAGGCGCTGTCGCACTACTGTCGGAGGCGATCGCAACCCACAAGTCGATTATGATTGTGGGAGACTTTGACGCTGATGGTGCGACCTCGTCGGCGCTCTCGGTAAAGGCGCTTCGCATGATGGGTGCAACGCGGGTCGATTATTTAGTGCCCAACCGTTTTGACGATGGTTATGGACTGAGTCCTGACGTCGTCGATCAAGCGGCTGAGCGTGACGCTGATCTCATCATGACCGTTGATAATGGTGTGTCATCGTTGGCCGGAGTCGCGCATGCCAAAGCGCTAGGCATGCAAGTGGTAGTGACCGATCACCACCTACCTGGAGAGCAGCTTCCCGACGCAGATGCGATGGTAAACCCTAATCTAAATGACTGTGGCTTCCCGTCCAAAGCCCTTGCCGGTGTCGGGGTGGCATTTTATTTGATGCTGGCATTGCGGGCCCATTTGCGTGAACAAGGTTGGTTTGAGCAACAAGGCATTGCGATACCGAACTTGGCGGAACTGCTTGATTTGGTTGCATTGGGGACGGTGGCTGACGTAGTGGCATTGGATGCCAACAACCGTATCTTGGTGCACCAAGGCTTACAGCGCATTCGGGCAGGCCGATGTTGCCCCGGTATTCAGGCACTGATCGAAGTCGCGAACCGAAACATGGCGACCTTGGTGGCCAGCGACTTTGGATTTGCTTTAGGCCCAAGGATCAACGCGGCGGGGCGACTGGATGATATGTCGTTTGGGGTGGAGCTATTACTGAGCAACAATATCCACGCCGCGCGACGCATGGCCGCGGAGTTGGACGCACTTAATCAAACCCGCAAAGAAATTGAAGCCGGGATGAAGCAAGAAGCGGTAGCATGGTGTGAGCGCTTGATTGCTGAAAAAAGCGAACAAGACTTACCCGTTGGCCTCGCACTCTTTCAGCGAGATTGGCATCAAGGCGTGATTGGTATTTTAGCCTCGCGTCTGAAAGAGCAGTTTCATCGTCCCGTGATCGCTTTTGCCGATGGGGGCGATGGCACCATTAAAGGCTCGGCGCGTTCGATTCCAGGATTGCACATGCGCGATACGCTGGATCGGATCGATACTCAGCATCCCGGCTTGATCAAAAAGTTTGGCGGGCATGCCATGGCGGCAGGGCTGACTATCGATGAGAGTGAATTTGAGCGTTTTGCTCGTTTGTTTGATACGCAAGTACGTGAGGCAGTTAGCGAGGATGATCTCAAAGGCGTACTACTCAGTGATGGGGAACTGTCGAGTCGTGACTTGAGCATCGAAACCGCGGAGCTTATCCAGGCGGGGGGACCTTGGGGACAAGGATTTCCGGAGCCGCAATTTGATGGCACATTTAAGGTGTTACAGCAAAAGCTGGTTGGCAGTAAGCATCTGAAATTAATGGTGGAGCATCCAGACGGTGGTGCCATGATTGATGCAATTGCGTTTAATATCGATGTGCGCCGTTGGCCGGACCCGAGTGTGAAGCAGATGCGGTTAGTCTACCGGCTGGATATTAACGAGTTTCGTGGTAATCGCAGTGCGCAATTGATTGTTTCTCATCTGGAGAGTGCTTAATTGTGCGGCTTTTTCCGTCGTGCCCTGTTTATTGACCCCACAATTCGCTAAAATTCGGCGGTTAAATTTCCGCAAATGAAGATGCTTGACCATGTTTGAGATCAATCCAATCAAAAACCGCCTCGCGGACATCGCTGAACGCACCGATGTTCTTCGGGGGTATCTTTGACTACGATGCCAAGAAAGAGCGTCTAGAAGAAGTTAATGCCGAATTAGAACAACCAGACGTCTGGAACGAACCTGAGCGCGCACAAGCACTGGGCAAAGAACGTGCCTCGCTGGAAGCTGTGGTTGAAACCATTGACCAACTCACCCAAGGTGGTGAGGATGTTAACGAGCTTTTGATGCTCGCCGTTGAAGAAGACGATCAAGAAACCTTTGATGAAGTCGAGCCAGAGCTTGCCGACTTAGAAGCCAAGCTTGAGAAGCTGGAATTTCGCCGTATGTTCGCCGGTGAACACGATGCGTCAGATTGCTATATCGATCTGCAAGCCGGTTCCGGCGGCACAGAAGCGCAAGATTGGACCAACATGATGTTACGCATGTACTTGCGTTGGGCCGATGCGAAAGGCTTTAAAGCGGAAGTCATTGAAGTGTCTGAAGGTGAAGTCGCCGGCTTAAAGTCTGCCACCGTGCGCATTACAGGTGAATACTCCTACGGTTGGTTACGTACCGAAACCGGGGTGCATCGTTTGGTTCGTAAGTCACCGTTTGATTCGGGTGGTCGCCGCCATACCTCGTTTGCGTCTGCGTTTGTTTACCCTGAAATTGACGATGATATTGCCATCGACATCAATCCTGCCGATCTGCGCATCGATGTGTATCGCGCGTCTGGCGCAGGTGGTCAGCACGTTAACACCACAGAGTCTGCGGTTCGTATTACTCACGTGCCGACCAATACGGTGGTGCAGTGCCAGAACGACCGTTCGCAGCATAAAAACAAAGACCAAGCGATGAAGCAACTTCGCGCCAAACTGTTTGAGCTTGAGTTGCAAAAGCAAAACGCGGAAAAACAAGCCAACGAAGACGCGAAGTCAGATATCGGCTGGGGAAGCCAGATCCGTTCCTACGTGCTGGATGACTCACGCATCAAGGACTTGCGCACCGGGGTTGAAAACCGTAATACACAGGCCGTACTTGACGGCGATTTGGATAAATTTATTGAAGCCAGCCTCAAATCTGGCCTGTAATCACGACTTTGAGTAAAGGGTTTTCTATGACTGACCAGTTACAAGACGAAAATAAGCTGATAGCCGAGCGTC
Source organism: Salinivibrio sp. SS2 (assembly GCF_001722075.1). Taxonomy (NCBI): domain Bacteria; kingdom Pseudomonadati; phylum Pseudomonadota; class Gammaproteobacteria; order Vibrionales; family Vibrionaceae; genus Salinivibrio; species Salinivibrio sp. SS2. Next base: position 12,616 of record NZ_MEBP01000012.1, read on the forward strand.
GCGCCAAACTGAATCACATCCGTGAAAACTGCAAGGCGAACGGTCATCCGAATGATTTCCGTCGCGAGCACCTTGCTGCGGACCTACAAGCTGAATTTGGCGAAAAAGAAAAAGCTGAGCTAGAAGCGCTCGATCATAAAGTGACCATCGCAGGCCGTATCATGGCGAAACGTGGTCCTTTCTTGGTGGTACAAGACGTCTCGGGCCGTATTCAAGCCTATGCCTCTAAAGACGTTCAAAAGGCACTGAAGGCCGAATACCACGGCTTGGATATCGGTGACATCATTGGTGTACACGGTGCGCTGCACAAATCCGGCAAAGGCGATCTGTATGTCAATATGGAGCGCTACCAGTTGCTGACCAAGGCCTTGCGTCCATTGCCTGAAAAATTCCATGGCTTGGCTGATCAAGAGCTGCGCTATCGTCAGCGCTATGTAGATTTGATCGTCAACGAAGAATCGCGTCAGGCGTTTCAAATCCGTTCCAGTGTAGTGACTGCTATCCGTAACTACATGGTAGAAAAACACTTTATGGAAGTAGAAACCCCGATGATGCATGTCATCCCTGGGGGCGCGACTGCACGTCCATTTATCACTCACCACAATGCGCTAGACATTGATATGTACTTGCGTGTGGCGCCAGAGCTTTATCTCAAGCGTTTGGTCGTGGGTGGTTTTGAGCGTGTGTTCGAGATTAACCGCAACTTCCGTAACGAAGGCTTGTCGCCTCGTCATAACCCAGAATTCACTATGATGGAATTCTATATGGCGTACGCGGATTACAATGATTTGATGGACTTGACCGAAGACATGCTATCGCGTGTTGCTCTCGAGGTTCTGGGGCAGTCTGTGATGCCATATGGCGAGCATGAAATTAACTTTGCCGGTCCATACCCACGCATGACCATGCTGGATGCGATCAAGCAGTACAACCCTGATCATGCTGAGATCCAAGCTCTGACCTACGAGAATGCGCAAGACCGTGATCACCTCGCGGCGATTGCTAAATCACTGAAAATCAGTGTGGAGTCATTCTGGACGGCTGGTCAGCTGATGGAAGAAATCTTTGGTGAAACCGCTGAGCCTCAGTTGATTCAGCCAACTTTTATCACTGAGTATCCTGCAGATATTTCACCACTGGCACGTCGCAACGATGATAACCCGTTTGTAACCGATCGCTTTGAGTTCTTTGTCGGTGGCCGTGAAGTGGCGAACGGTTTCTCGGAGCTGAATGACGCAGAAGATCAAGACGCACGCTTTAAAGCCCAAGTGGAAGCGAAAGACGCGGGCGATGATGAAGCTATGTACTATGATGCAGACTACATCAACGCGCTTGAGCATGGTTTGCCACCAACGGCAGGACAGGGGATTGGTATTGATCGCCTAGTGATGCTGTTTACCAACACGCATACCATCCGTGACGTTATTCTATTCCCAGCGATGCGCCCACAGCAAAACGGCTAAATCGTTAGGTTTGATGAAAAAGCGGCTTTCGAGCCGCTTTTTTTCTATCAGCGGAATCATGCCCGCGCTAAAAGCCTTATTTTATGCTGCTTTTTGCGACGAGTGACTAAAATTATACGTATTCTGACCTACTCAATGTCTCTTTATTGAGACAGAATCAGGACTGAGCCTCCTTATAATGGGGCTTTGGTTCTTCCGCAGTATCACAGACTGGATGTAAGGCAGAGGTTATGGGATTACACACAGGGAGTGAAACAAACTTGAGCTCATTGGTGGTCGTCGGGGGCCCGTATGAGCCTTGGATAGCAACCCTGGAACAAGCAGGCTGGCGGTGTCATCGTTGTTATGACTTGCGCGCAGCGCAATCTTTGTTGCAAGACATTGGCCCCTGTATTGGTATTGTTGACTTAAGCCACGATGATTTTAGCCTCAATGGCGTCGCGTCTATGGTTAACCGTAACAAGCAAGTGCGTTGGTTGGCCTTGGTACGCGAAGAGCAATTGGGGAATGAAGCAATCTGCCAGTTTATTGTCAGCTTTTGCATTGATTACTTCACCTCGCCAGTGCCGAACTCACAGTTGATGAGCACCATTGGTCACCAATTGGGGATGCTGCGTTTGGAGCGTCAGGTGTGGCCCCATCTGGGCGATCACAGTGATATGGGCTTGGAAGGCAAAAGCCCTGCGATGAAAAAGCTGCGAGATCAGGTGCGACGTGTCGCGCCGACCGATGTGTCTGTGCTGGTGGCCGGTGAGAGTGGGACAGGTAAAGAGTTGGTCGCACTGGCGATTCATAACGCCTCTACCCGCGCCAAAGGCCCGTTTGAGTCGATTAAATGCTCGGCATTGGCCGACGAGCAAATGCAGCAAGAATTATTGGGTGATGACGAGACGCCCGGAAAAATACGCCAATGCCACAAAGGCACCTTATTCTTTGATGAAATCGGTGACTTACCGCTGCACTTACAAAGCCATTTATTGCATTTATTGCAAGAGGGGATGCTGGATATCAATCACGACAAGTACAATCGTGATCTGGATGTGCGTGTTATCGCCTCAACCCATATGGATTTAGAGAAGCGGGTCGCTGAAGGATTGTTCCGCGAAGATCTGTATTACCGGCTGAATGTGTTGCGTATTAACATGCCGTCGTTGAAAGATAGGCAAGCCGATGTTACTGATTTAGCCGACTATTTTCTGCTTAAATTTGCCCGTCAATATAATACCCAAGCGCGAACGTTTTCAGAGGAAGCCAAGAGTGTATTAAGCGCCTATTCATGGCCGGGGAACGTGCGGGAGTTAATCAATCAAGTCAAACGGGCTGTGCTTCTTGCCGATCACTTGGTCATCGAAGCGGAACATCTCGATTTACCTCGCCAAGGGGACTACAAACAAAGTCTGCGCAAAATACGCGAAGAGTCAGAGCGCGATGCATTGATTGCGGTACTTGAGTCGAACAAAGGACAGGTGTCGGCAGCGGCGAGAGAGTTGGGCGTGTCGCGAGCCACCATGTATCGCTTGCTCAACAAACATAACTTGATCCCGACCCCTCGCACATTTCGTCAATAGAAAGATTGAGCTGGGCTGCTTCCGTGCAGCCTGACCATTACGCTTGGGGAGAATGGGAAGGGATCGGAAAGACTTGATCATAGACCCAGTTATAGACAAAGGCGTAAAACAAGTAGAACACAACCATACCTAAATCCATCACCACGGCTTGCCAGAGGGTCATCGAGAGCCACCACATAATAAACGGAATGGTGACCACCAAAAGCCCAGCTTCAAAAAGCACGGCGTGCAGGATTCGGATTGGCAGGGTTTTGAGGACACTGTCTCGCATCGCGAGCATGACTCTATCAAACAGGATGTTATACACATAGTTCCAACCCGTCGCGATCACGGAAAACAGTACGCCCATCACTCCCAAGTGGCCGATATCAGCCCCCAATATAAAATTGAGCCCGACTACCACTAGAATTAGGCCTATTAATTCAAAGCCAATGGCATGACGCCAGCGGTCGGCTTTTGTTCGCATTACAACCTCACACAACACAATCAATTTACGTTATTCGCGACCGATAGTGGCGACGCTAGGGAGAAGACTCCGTTTCGCCTACTATCGAGCTTCCGGGCTATTGTATAGGTAAAATCGATGTATATAAGTTAGTAACTATCGTATAAATAGATAGATAATAATTCTCGGGAGAGCTTGATGGCGTTTTCATTGGATCAATTAGCCGCGTTTGTGACGACAGCACAGACTGGCTCCTTTTCTGCGGCGGCGAGAAAGCTGGGTAAAGCACAATCTGTGGTCAGCACCGCGGTCGCGAATCTAGAGATTGATTGGGCGGTAACGTTATTCGATCGTCAAGGGCGCTACCCGGTGCTGACAGAGCAAGGTGAGGCACTGCTGGGCAAAGCGAAGCGAATTTTAACCGAAATGCAGCGTCTTCAAGCCAGCGCCGATGCGTTTGCAACCGGAGTCGAAACCCGTCTCACTATTGCTGCAGAGTCTGCCGCGATCTCGCCCAGTATTGCTGCGCGTCTGGCGGCGTTTGAACAGCAATTTCCACAGGTCGAAATTGAAATTCTCACCGCCGCTTATGTGGATGTGATTAGTTTACTTGAGCAAGGGCGCGCGCAATTAGGGCTACTGGTTCAGGAACAACAGCTGCCGACAGCCTTTGAATTTCATAACCTTGAGATGATGCGAATGTGTGCGGTTTGCAGTGCTCAGCATCCACTCGCGCGGTTAACGCACTTTGATTGGCCTGAAATTGTGAAGCATCGCCAAATTGTGGTGGCCGGACGAGATAGGCACGCGGCGCCGCGTTGGCAATATGCAGACAGTGCATGGCGAACAGAAAATTTGAGTGTGGCATTGCGTTTGGTTGAGGCGGGGATTGGTTGGGCGGAACTGCCTTTCTCACTGGTGGAAACGGCGGTTCAACAAGGTGAGTTAGTGATTTTGCCTTCCGATCTTACTCAAGATAGCTGGGAGCTTTTTGTCGATTTGGTTTGGTTGCCTCAGCAGGCCATGGGGATAGCACTGCAAGCGTTGCGCCAACAGCTTATTGCCTCAAAGGTTTACTTATCGCCCGTTCGATGAGTTTAGGGCACGAAGGGAATGAAAGTGACGGCTGATGCTGAGATAGGAACAGAATAATTATCTATTTATGTCACAGCCTTGTTAACCAGAGCAGTGCAAATACAAGGTTGATAAAAATGATAGCAGAGCATTGCGTTAAATTTGCACAATATTCGAATAAGTTATTGAATATAATGACGTGATATTGAACAATAAACCCTCAAGTCACGCAGATTCATGTGTATTTAGGAGGCAACATGACATACATACCGAGCCAAAAACAGGGTGTCATCTTTGCCTCAGCGATGGGTCGTGCCAATCATTGCGCACGAGATACCCGCTTATACATCTGACTCTGCGACCAATTGTAACTGGCCGCGGGCATAATGCGGCCAGATTGCAGTACCTCTACGTATTGTGCCTGTGGCCTCCTTTAACCAACAAGGAGAGCCATCATGACTCAACTATATTTATACCCATTAGCGCAAGCTGTTGTTCGTATTGGCGCACGTCGTCAGCGCCGCACCAACGCAAACCGTTATCGAGTTGCCAATGTTGCATTGAACCATCATTTACAGCGTGATATTGGTATCATCGCCGACCTCCAAGATGGGTTGCCTGTGAATACGCATTTCGCGGCAAAACGCTATCTTGTGACATGGCGACGACGATGGCGGTGGCTGTAATGGGTCCCAGAAAGCGGCGTTTGCGAGCAAACGCCGCCCTATCTAATCACCCTCTGCGCGGCAGCCAATAAGGCTGCCGTTTCTCGTTTAAGGGCAAGGGTTTGGATAGCGAGTAGCGATATCGTCAATCCCCGCGAGGACGTCCTCACTGAGGGTAATATTGAGGCTGTCGATATTGCTTTCTAGCTGTTTTAGCGTGGTTGCGCCAATAATATTGGAGGCAACAAAAGGGCGAGAGTTGACAAAAGCGAGCGCCATTTGCGCCGGATCCAAGCCGTGCGCTCGGGCTAACTCAACGTATTCCTGCGTCGCTTTTTGTCCTGCTTCAGTAAAATAGCGAGAAAAACGCTGATGTAAGGTACAACGCGCACCAGAGGGACGCGAGCCGCCCAAATACTTACCACTGAGGGCACCGAAGGCAAGGGGGGAGTAGGCAAGTAGCTCGACGCCTTCGTGATGACTGATTTCAGATAGGCCGACTTCAAAGCTACGGTTAAGTAAATTATAGGGATTTTGGATCGATACAATCCGCGTCAGGCTATGTTTTTCGGCTAAATGCAAATAGCTCATCACGCCCCAAGGCGTCTCATTTGATACCCCGACGTAGCGGATTTTACCGGCTTTCACCAGATCATTTAACGCATCCAGGGTATCTAGCAAGGTGACGCCGGAGTGCTCGTCTTGATACGGATAGTTCAATTTGCCAAAACAGTTATTGTGACGCTGTGGCCAGTGCACCTGATACAAATCGATGTAGTCAGTTTTTAAGCGCGATAAGCTGTCTTCAACGGCTTGATGAATGTGGCGACGATTGAGGGACATATCCTCACGAATGTAAGGCACGTTGCGTGGACCAGCGACTTTGGTGGCCAAGATCACACGATCACGCTTCCCCGACTTTTCTAACCAACTTCCAATATACGCCTCGGTTCGGCCTTGGGTGGCTTGGCTGGGCGGAACCGGATACATTTCGGCGGTATCGATAAAATTAACGCCGCGCTCAAGGGCAAAATCCAATTGCGCATGGGCATCGGCTTCGGTGTTTTGCTCACCGAAGGTCATGGTGCCCAAGCACACTTTACTGACATCTAAGGTGGAATGGGGCAGGCGGTGGTATTGCATCCTGTCTCCTTGTCTGCAATCGACCTATGGCATTCCATAGTAGAGAATTTTATTGCTCAGCAAAAGCGTTGTGGCGTCTTGCTTGACAGTTTCTCCGATCCTGCTCTTTACTGATAAAGATCACAACGAGGAGAGCATCATGAACTATGGACAACTTAAGGCATGGATGCGCGCCGACCCGCGCTCTTGCCCCCAGTGTTATGTGATGGCCCACGCCGGTGGTGCGAAATATTCCGTTGAAGTGGAGGTGAAACACCACCTCGAACCTTTGCGTGACGATGATACTGGTGAAGTGATGCAGTTTGATAATGTGGGTCAAGTGGGAGACCGCTTAAAGGCGCTGGGGATTGAACAGGGTGTATTGCGCTTGTTCGACCCTTACGACGAGTTCGCCACCGGTGATCAACCGCCCTGCAAAGAGGACATGCCGATACGCTTTTAGGCCGTTCGGTCAGCTGACGAAAAATCGGCTTAGAATATGATGGGTGAACTGGGTACGCAGATAAAAGCCACGCGGTAGGGTTTTGATCGGTTCGCCCTTTGCCCCAAACGCATCGGTGAGTGCATGGCTGTTGGCGGCTTTGGGGCGCAGCTGTAAATACTGGCCGTGACGCGCGGTAATATCATTCACCCGTCCTAAGGCAATCAAATCCATCAACTCTTCCCAATCGGCACGCAGCTGCGCGTCTTCTTCTCGACTGGGTGACCAGAGCAGGGGAGTGCCAATGCGTCGCTCTGCGAGTGGGATGGTGCGTTCTCCTTCAACCGGAACCCAAAGAACACGAGAGAGTTTGTGCCGAACATGGCTGTGTTCCCACTGTACACCACTGATCCCCGTCAAAGGCGCAACACACACAAAGGTAGTTTCGAGTGGCTTGCCATGCGCGTTAACGGGGATCGTTTTCAGCTCAATCCCCAAATGAGCAAAGTCTTGCTCGGGCTTACTTCCTGCCGTCGCGCCCAAGCAGGTTTCTAACAACATGCCTACCCAGCCTTTTTCTCGGCTCAGATCGGCCGGACAGGCGATCCCATGCTCGTGGCTGATTTCCCCTAGCGTAAAACCGGCTAAATCAGCGGCACGCTGCATGAGTTCTGATTCGGACTGTGGTGGCTGCATATAGATAGCTTTTCGGCAACGGGTAATGTTTGGCATAAGATGACCGGCATTATCGTTAAGCGTCGAGCGAGGCGCAAGGATCCTTATGGTGAAGATCAATCTGGCAGCGCTTTAGTTATCCACAGAAAGATAAGTGTTGCGTATAAAAATCACGACCATGATCATATATACAGTACCCTTTTTACCTGTGTTAGGTGAGTAACTAACGATATTGTTGGATTTTTGCGCTAACGATGTGGATAATTTACTAACTGATGGATCTTTGAGCGATCTGTGTGCAAAGGATGATCGAAAGATCGCCACAAGGATCTTTGCTGGTTTCTATGTTTTTAATATTCTGATTTATATGGGTTATTTTTATTTTTGTTTAATTATAAATCAGATTAACTGATCTTGAGCTGATGACGTTTTAGACTTTTTCGTTGCTTCTTCACAAATCTATCCACAGAAAGCGTGAATAAATGTGCGCAAACTCTCATTGCTATGTTTATAACTTCCTGTTAGGCCCTAAGTTATCCTCAGATGACGACGAGTGCGCAAAAACACAGGTTAATCCACAATGTTTGTTTACCCTTAGCGGCTTTTTGTGAAAAAATCAGACTCAGTAGAGATTTATCATTGAGGTCGTCCAGTGATTGATGGCGATGGCTATCGTCCCAATGTGGGGATAGTAATATGTAACGGCCACGGTCAGGTTCTCTGGGCTCGTCGATATGGTCAGCATTCATGGCAGTTCCCGCAAGGCGGGATTGATGATGGGGAAAGTCCCGAACAAGCCATGTTCCGTGAGCTTTACGAAGAAGTGGGGCTGACCAAAAAAGATGTCCGCATCTTGGGTACTAGCCGTCATTGGCTACGTTATAAGCTCCCGAAACGTTTGGTGCGTTGGGACTCCAAGCCAGTCTGTATTGGGCAAAAACAAAAATGGTTTTTGTTGAAGCTGGAATGCGATGAGTCGAAAGTGAATGTGTCCCGCGGGGGAACCCCGGAATTTGATGGCTGGCGTTGGGTCAGTTATTGGTATCCGGTACGTCAGGTTGTGTCTTTCAAACGCGAAGTATACCGCCGTGCAATGAAAGAGTTTGCGCCGTTAGCAATGCCTTTTAAGGAGCGTAAGCCTCGACGTCGGAACAAGCGAGGGTAACGTTTAAGGAGGAAGCCGGTGCTGACACAGCTTAGAAATATTGTTCAGAGCGTAGCCTCATCGGCGGATCTTCATCAGGCGCTGCAAACCCTAGTGCAGCAAACCTGTGTTGCGATGCATACCGAGTGTTGCTCTGTGTACCTTGCCAATCCCGAGCAAGCTAGCTTTGATCTGATGGCCACTCAAGGCTTGGATCCTGCCGCGCAAGTCTCACTGTCTTTTGGTGAAGGCTTGGTAGGATTAGTTGGCGAGCGCGCAGAACCGATCAATCTAGCCCATGCGCGCGAGCATCCCGCGTTTAAACCTTTCCCTGCCACAGGGGAAGATGCCTTCCAGTCTTTTCTAGGTACGCCCATTATCTATCGTAAAACGGTACTGGGCGTACTGGTGGTTCAGCAACACCAGCCGCGTCAATTTGACGAAAGTGAAGAGTCGTTTCTTGTCACTCTCGCCGCGCAACTGGCCGTAGTGTTTGCCCATGCAGATGCACAAGGCGGATGGCTGAATGCATCACAGTCACCCGTGTTGTTGGAAGGCGTTCCCGCATCACCTGGGGTGGGAATTGCGAATGCATGGTGTGATGATTCTCAACCACGGTTAGAGGACATTGCACCGGCCAGCTGTTTGCATGTTCAAAAAGAACTCGATCGTTTAGATGCCGCATTAGATGATGCGTCAGTGGAGTTCCGTCGCCTTAGAAAACGCTTTGATAAGGAGCTACAAAAAGAAGCACTGGCGATCTTTGATTTATTTGTCCATTTGCTCAACGATCCTATGCTGCGCGAGGATATGACCCTACGTATCCAACAGGGCGACGAAGCCGCGTGGGCGGTCCGACAAACGGTGGAAACCTTTTCATCCCGTTTTGCGTCCATGGATGATCCCTATCTTAAGGCACGGGCTTCCGATGTGAAGGAGCTCGGCCAGCGGTTACTCTATTTTCTTTCTGAAGCCTCGAGCAATCATCAACCCATCTCGTCACCTATCGTCTTGCTTGCCCGTGAACTGACGGCTGGCATGCTGGCTTCTATTCCACGTGCGCTACTCGCGGGGGTCGTAGCCGAAGAGGGCGCGGCGAACTCCCATGCGGCCATATTGGCAAGGGCACTTGGTATTCCGGCGGTGATGGGAGTGAGCTTTTCCGCGCCAAGACTCCATAATAAATCGGTGATCTTGGATGGTCACAAAGGGCTGTTGATGATTGAGCCCGCCGCACCTTTGCTGAAGGAATATCAGCAGCTGGTTCAAGCGGAAGTCAGTTTGCAATCGACTTTAGATACGGCACTAGCCTCGCCTGGAAAAAGCCAAGATGGCACCCGTATCCAGATCCATTTGAACGCTGGTTTGAGCGCCGACAGTAGCATCGCCATCAACCAAGGTGTCGATGGGGTGGGCTTGTTTCGGACCGAAGTGCCTTTTTTAATGCAGCGCCGTTTTCCTTCCGAGGACGAACAGGTCAAACAATACCGTGCGATTTTAGCCAGCTACCCAGATAAACCGGTGGTGATGCGCACCTTGGATATTGGCGGGGATAAGCCATTACCCTATTTGAGTGTCGATGAAGATAACCCGTTTCTTGGCTGGCGCGGCATTCGTTTTACCTTAGATCATCCCGATATTTTTCTGATCCAAGTGCGTGCGATGCTGCGTGCCAGTTTGGGTTTGGATAATTTGAAACTCTTATTGCCGATGATCTCCGGTGTGAATGAATTGCTGGAAGCGAAAGCGTTAATTGCGCGCGCGTTTGAGGAAGTACGCCAAGAGGCACAGTTGGCGGGAGAAGTTCTGGCGAAACCGCTGCTTGGCATTATGGTTGAGGTACCCTCGGTGCTGTATCAGCTCGATGGGATCGCGCAAGAAGTCGATTTTCTTTCCGTTGGCACTAACGATTTAACGCAGTATTTGTTGGCCGTGGATCGCAACAATGCCCGCGTCGCCAACATCTTTGATGCGCTCCATCCTTCCGTACTTCATGCGCTGAGTTTGATTGCGACCACCAGTGATCGCCATCAATTGCCGGTGAGCGTATGTGGTGAACTGGCTGGCGATCCGGTGGGCGCGGCATTATTAGTGGGGCTGGGGTATCGCCAATTGAGTATGAATACGCGTAATGTGGCGAAGATTAAGTACTTGCTCAGTCGTCTTTCCTTACCGCGCTTACAAAAGCAAACCGAGCAGATGCTTAGTTTGAGTGAACCCGGACAGGTCCGTACCCAGATGGAAGGCTTTTTAGCCGGACAAGGTTTGGATGCGCTGGTTCAAATTGGACGGATGCGATGATCACCACCGCAACCTTGTTATTAGCGTTTATTTGTATGCTGTTGGGGGCGTTAGTTGGCACACTCTCCGGGCTCCTTGGCATTGGCGGTGGCTTGGTGGTGGTGCCGGCGTTAAGCTTTTTGCTGCCATTATTTGGTCTGTCTGCTGATATCGTCATGCCGATGGCGCTGGCGACATCGTTGGCTACCATTGTCTTAACCTCCAGTGCCTCAGCGTGGCGCCATTTTCGTATGGGCAATGTGGATATGCGTGCGGTCAGAGCCCTGGTTCCAGGGATGATGCTAGGCGGCGTATTAGGTGCCTCATTGGCAGATAAACTTCCACCCGATTGGCTGCCACGTATCTTTGGCGTCATCGTGCTGACCATGGCGATGCAAATGTTGCTCAGTCGTCCCCAAGTCACCCTCCGCCCTTTACCGTCTCCATGGCGAATATCTCTGGCGGGTACCATGATCGGTACGCTATCAAGCTTGGCTGGCATTGGCGGCGGATCCTTTACCGTCCCTTACTTGCACTGGCGTGGGGTCACGATGCACAAAGCGATTGGCAGCTCTGCACTTGGCGGCGCCGTGCTCGGGTTGGCTGGGATGGTAAGTTTTGTTTGGTTGGGCTGGCGACAGACGGAACCCTTACCCGCACTCAGTGTCGGATATTTGTATTTGCCCGCCTTGCTGGGTGTGGTGTCGACTTCCGTGTTGATGACACGCGTTGGCGCCACGCTCGCGGTAAGGCTTCCGACGCGGCAAATAAAACGTATTTTTGCTGGCTTTCTTGTTATTGTCGGCGCAAGCATGTTGTTGAAGTAAAGGATGGAATCCATGACAGAAGGTTACATTACCTTTCCGTCGATAGACCCGATATTAGTCGAGCTTGGCCCGATTGCCATTCGCTGGTACGGACTGATGTATTTAGTTGGTTTTGTGTTTGCCCTATGGCTCGCCAATCACCGTGCTACGAAACCGAACAGTGGTTGGAGCAAAGAGGAAGTCAGCGATTTACTGTTCGCGGGTTTTCTTGGCGTCGTACTGGGCGGTCGCATCGGTTACGTATTGTTTTATCAATTTGATGCGTTTGTTGCCGACCCCTTATTCTTGTTTAAAGTGTGGACTGGCGGTATGTCCTTCCATGGCGGCTTGCTTGGCGTCATCGTGGCCATGGCATGGTATGCGCGTAAAACCCAACGTCATTTTTTCACCGTGGCTGATTTTATTGCGCCGCTCGTTCCTTTCGGTTTAGGCGCGGGGCGGTTAGGCAATTTTATTAACGGTGAACTTTGGGGGCGTGTTACCGATGTGCCTTGGGCGATGATCTTCCCCACCGGCGGTCCTTGGCCGCGTCACCCTTCCCAGCTTTATGAGTTTGCACTCGAAGGGGTGGCGTTGTTTGTGATCCTCAATCTGTTTATTCGCCGTTCTCGTCCTATGGGGGCGGTATCGGGATTATTCTTAGTCGGGTATGGCACGTTCCGCTTTATCGTCGAATACTTCCGTGAGCCGGATGCGCATCTTGGATTGTTTGGTGACTTGTTCAGCATGGGGCAGTTATTATCATTGCCGATGGTCGTTGCCGGGGCGCTCATGATGGTCTGGGCGTACCGACGAGGCTCTGTTGCGGCTCGGTGATTAACGTCGAGTAATCAGATATACTATTGACCACACCAAGGCACCGCGGGCGGTGCCTTTTGTTTGTCCAACGATAGGAAACACTATGAAGCAGTATCTAGCTTTGATGCAGGATATTCTTGACAATGGTACGGATAGAGGCGACCGCACGGGTGTAGGTACACGTTCAGTGTTTGGACGCCAATTACGGTTCGACCTTGCTGAAGGTTTTCCACTGCTCACGACCAAAAAGCTTTATACCCGCGCCATTATCCACGAATTACTGTGGTTTCTTAACGGCGAGACTAACATCCAATACTTACAAGACAACAAAGTACGTATTTGGGATGAGTGGGCGACAGAGCAAGGCGATCTAGGGCCAGTTTATGGCGCCCAGTGGCGCTCATGGGCGTGTCCTGATGGTTCGACGGTTGACCAAATTGCGCAGCTGGTGGAGCAAATAAAAACCAAACCACATTCGCGCCGTCATATCATTACGGCGTGGAACCCCGCAGACTTACCCGACGAGTCTGTCAGTCCCTCTGAGAACGCGGAGCAGGGTAAGATGGCCCTTGCCCCTTGCCACTGTCTTTTTCAGTTCTACGTGGCCGATGGCAAGCTCTCATGCCAGCTTTATCAGCGCAGTGCCGATTACTTTTTAGGAGTACCGTTCAATATTGCCAGTTACGCGTTGCTAACGCATATGATTGCACAGCAATGTGATTTGGCAGTGGGCGATTTTGTCCATACGTTTGGCGACGTGCACCTTTACCACAATCATCTGACCGATGAGATTGTGTATGAGCAGTTAAAGCGCGAGCCGCGAGGGTTGCCAACACTGACGATTAAGCGCAAACCTGCCTCCATCTTCGACTACAAGCTTGAAGATTTTGAGATTGAAGGTTACGACCCGCATCCAACCATTAAAGCGCCGATTGCCATTTAATGACGTAGGACACATTCATCAGCAAAAACGCAGCCAAGTCGCTGCGTTTTTTTATGCCTAAAGCGCGGTCTCTACGTGGCGGTTGCGGTTCATAACAAAAAAGCCACCGCGAGGAGCGATGGCTTTGATTCGATAAGCGTCTGGATGGGCGTTATTGCGACAACAGCACAATCCCGCCGGGTACTACCACGAATACCAGTGTGATGTAGGCCAGGACCGCCATTTTCGATTTCGCGGCCAAGTGACCCAGCCATTCTGCGCCTTTTAGTGGCAACTCACGCAATACCGGGATACCGAAGATGAGCGCCGTAGCGAGAATATTAAAGCAAAGATGCACGAGCGCAATTTGCAGCGCGAACACCGCGAATTCACCGGTGACGGCAGTCGCCGCAAGCAATGCAGTAATGCAGGTACCAATGTTTGCACCCAGGGTAAAGGGATAAACATCGCGAATTTTTAACACGCCAGTGCCAACCAGCGGAACCATCAAGCTTGTAGTGGTGGATGAAGACTGTACCAGTACAGTGACCACTGAGCCTGAGAAGATGCCATGCAATGGACCACGACCAATCGCGTTTTTCAGCATGTCTTTGGCACGACCGACCATCAGCTTCTTCATCACCTTACCCATCACAGTGATGGCACATACGATGGCAAAGATACCTAAACCGATCATCAGCAAGCCACCTAGGTTGCCGGGTAGAACCGACTCCAAAGGAGACTGCACCATGTTCACAGCAGGTTTGGTCAGCGGTTTAACGAAATTCAGCCCTTTGATGCTCATGTCACCGGTTTGTGACAGTGGCGAAACCAACCATAGTGACAACTTGTTTAGCAAGCCGAACATCATTTCGAGTGGCAAGAATATAGCCACGGCGAATAAGTTGAAGAAATCATGCACCGTGGCGCAACTGAATGCACGACGGAACTCTTCTTTGCAACGCGCATGGCCCAAGCTCACCAAGGTATTGGTGACTGTGGTGCCCACGTTTGCGCCCATTACCATTGGAATCGCTGTTTCAACCGGCAAGCCGCCTGCAACCAGACCAACGATAATAGAAGTAACCGTACTTGACGATTGGATCAGCGCCGTGGCGGCAATCCCTATCATCAAGCCAGCTACGGGGTGAGAAGCAAATTCGAATAAGGTCTTGGCCTCATCGCCCACGGCTAATTTAAAGCCGCTCCCTACCATGGCAACCGCCACCAGTAGTACATAAAGCATGACGGCGAGCTTGGTCCAACGGAACCAGTTCGAGGAGCTTTGGGTTGCCTCTACCGCTGTAGCATGGGGAGTCATAAGTTATCTCCGTGACAATTCGATGTCGGTTTTGTGTCAAAGCAAAATCAGCGGCGATAGTAAGAAGGGAATATTTCAGAAATATGACACAAATACTGCAGTGTTCATAAAATCCGATCTGGGTCGATGGGGTGGTAGGGTTAGATGGGGTTATGTCTATGATTATAATTAAAATTTAGGCCGTGTCACCCAAGTAGAAAAAACCGATATAAAAAATGTAACAACAACAAAGCGATTGCCACTATGCTAAATGGTGGACGGTAAAATTCGTTGACAAATGTTTAGACTGCGAATAAATCAATAGTAAGTGAGATTTTACATCGGTTTTTCCGATGTTTACTATCAGAACAAACGATTTTTAGAAAACGGGTCTGGCTGTCTAGACTACGGAAATCCACTTTTTTTGTATGGAGTGCTTAAATGACTGATGTCATTCGTCAGTTTCTAAAAATGGAATCTGCAGGAGGTATTGTGCTGATTATTGCGGCTGTGCTAGCGATGTTCGTGGCGAACTCGGATCTACAGCCTTTATATGACAGCACGCTTCATACCTATGTTGCAGGTCTGTCCGTGGGTCACTGGATCAACGACGGCCTGATGGTGATTTTTTTCCTGCTGATTGGTTTAGAAGTTAAACGGGAATTAATCGAAGGGGCGTTAAACACCAAAGATAAAGCCACTTTCCCTGCCGTTGCGGCGGTGGGCGGTATGTTGGCACCCGCGCTGGTTTTTCTAGCGTTTAACTGGGGTGACCCGCTTGCTGTGTCCGGTTGGGCGATCCCAGCAGCCACTGATATTGCCTTTGCCTTAGGTGTATTAGCGCTCTTGGGGAACCGTGTTCCTCTGGCACTTAAAGTGTTCTTATTAGCACTCGCGATAATCGATGACTTGGGCGTCATCGTGATTATTGCTCTGTTTTACAGCAGCGACCTTTCCATCATGGCGCTCGCCAGTGCCTTTGTCGCAACCCTAGTGCTGGTTGGGATGAATATGCGCAATGTCACCAATATTGCCGCCTATATTGTGGTTGGTTTGGTGCTTTGGTTCAGTGTCTTACAGTCAGGCGTGCATGCGACACTCGCGGGTGTGGTATTAGGTTTTGCGATTCCGTTGAAGGGCAAAACAAAGGATGCGCCGTCACCACTGAAAAAGCTCGAACATGCATTGCATCCTTATGTATCGTATCTGATTCTGCCGATATTTGCGTTTGCTAATGCCGGCGTCTCGCTTGATGGCGTCTCGCTAGCAAGCTTGACCGAAATGCTGCCTCTCGGCATTGCGTTAGGTCTGCTGATTGGTAAACCGCTCGGTATCTTTACCTTCAGTTGGGCAGCCGTAAAACTTGGTATTGCGAAAATGCCGGCAAGAGTGACATTCTCACAAATCTTTGGGGTGTCCTTACTGTGTGGTATTGGTTTTACAATGTCGATTTTCATCTCGTCACTGGCCTTCGTCGGTGTGAATGGTGAGTTCGTCACATTCTCTCGACTCGGGATCTTGATAGGATCAACCTTGTCGGCAGTGATTGGCTACTTGGTTCTGCATTTTATGTTGCCGCCAGCCAGCGCCTTTGAAGAAGGAGACGAAGATGAAGAAAATGGAGTTAGCGTTGATTACTAGTCTGTTGGGTGTCTCGGGAACGGCGCTTGCGGCCAATTACGAGACATATTGCCAAGGCAACAACGACAACAGCCAAGTATGCGAGGCCTACCTTGCAGGTGTCGAGGACGGCAAAGCGGCGGCGTCCGCTGATGCAGAGTCTACGCGCGACGCGGATAGCGCAAGCTTCTCAGAGCGAGCATTGGAACATCGCGCCGGTGAACGCGTAAGAAAGCCACTGGATAAAGACGATATGAAAAACTAACCCATTTATTTCGCTTGAAGGCGCCAAGTTGGCAGCGTAAGCTGCTGGCTTGGCGTTTTTTTATGGCAAGTCATGGCGCATCTTAATTACAACCACCTTTACTATTTTTGGATGGTCTGCAAGCAAGGCTCGATTACCAAAGGTGCCGATAAGCTTTGTTTAACTCCCCAAACGGTCACTGGACAAATCCGAGCACTCGAACAACGACTTAACGGGAAGCTGACTAAGCGAAACGGCCGGCATGTTGAGCCTACAGAGTTGGGTCAGCTGGTGTTTCAATATGCGGATCGTATGTTTGGTTTGAGCTACGAAATGCTCGATATTGTAAATTACAGTCAGCAAGAAAATGTCCTGTTTGACGTCGGTGTCGCCGATGCATTATCCAAGCGGTTAGTCAGTCAGGTTTTACTCCACGCAGTACCTGACGATAACGCAATTCATTTGCGCTGTTTTGAATCGACACATGAAATGCTGTTAGAGCAATTGTCCCAGCACAAATTGGATATGATTTTGTCGGACTGTCCGGTTGATTCGACGCAGCAAGCGGGGTTATTCAGCGTCAAGCTGGGCGAGTGCAGTATGAGCTTGCTCTCCTCTCACCCAGATATATTGGCCGATATACCGCTTGCCACACTGCTTGCGAGCCAGAAATTGTTGATCCCAAGCCGCGCGACAGCGATGGGTCGCAAACTGATGCAGTGGTTTGATCAACAAGGTATTGTTCCTAATATTTTGGGGGAGTTTGATGATTCCGCGTTAATGAAAGCGTTTGGGATTAGTCATCAGGCATTGTTTATCGCTCCCAGCTCGTATGCCAATGAGATAAGTAGCCTAGGTTATGCTGCTCCGATTGCAAACCTAGAGACGCTCAAGGAAGAATACTACGTGATTTTTGCCGAGCGAATGATTCAGCACCCCGCCGTCAAACGGATTTGCGAAGCCGATTACAGCCACTTATTCGTTTAGTTACAAGCTTGTGGTGAGATCGTGCTAGACTCGAGCAAGGTGGTAACAATTGAAGTGGAAGTCAAATGGATTTAGCCCAAATGCAACAAAACGGGCCGAAAGCGGTAAGCTTGCTGAAAGCCATGGCAAACGAAAAGCGTCTGTTTATTCTGTGCTATTTACTACAAGGCGAACTTTCGGTTGGACAGTTGGTTGAACGGGTGCCTTTGAGCCAATCGGCCTTATCCCAACATCTTGCTTGGTTACGTAAAGACGGTTTGGTGGATACACGAAAAGAGGCGCAAACGGTCTATTACTCACTGAAAAGTGAAGAAGTGAAAGCGGTGATCCAGCTATTACACGATCTGTATTGCGGTGATTGATAAAGCACATCAATCACCGCGCAATAAAAAAACCGGCCGAGGCCGGTTTTTTTATGCATGATGCAAAGCAAAAAGCTATTACAGCGCTTTGATTTGTGCTGCGAAGCTTGCTTTGTAACGTGCTGCTTTGTTCTTGTGGATCAGGCCTTTGGTGGCTGAACGATCAAGAATAGGCTGTACTTGCGCAAAAGCAGCAGTTGCCGCTTCTTTGTCGCCTGCAGCGATAGCAGCAGCAGTTTTCTTCATATAAGTGCGCATCATAGAGCGACGGCTTGCGTTGTGCTGGCGACGCTTCTCAGATTGGATCGCACGCTTCTTAGCAGATTTGATATTCGCCAAGGGTCTAACTCCCAAATCTTTTGTTCGGTGACATTTCAAGGCGGAGGACTATGCCTCTTTTTGCCTCTATTGTCAATTCATTTGTGCAAATATCCGCCGCCCCAAGGTAGTGTTGGCGCTGCGGGGTTATCACGGTTAATATGGCGGCTGATTCTATCAGCATTTCAGGCTCTACGTCACCTTTATTTCCGTTTCGCGTGTCATTATCGCTTGGCCTGCATGAGTGAGCGAGCATCAACACGCATGGGGTGGCGCACAATAGAGGCACGTGTTTTCAAGAGGTAACCGTGAGTAAGCGACTATTACGCTCTGGGCTAATCGTTAGCACCATGACACTGGTGTCCCGCGTGTTGGGGCTGGTGCGGGATGTGGTGATTGCCAACTTGATGGGGGCAGGGGCTGCCGCCGATGTGTTTTTCTTCGCCAATAAAATCCCTAACTTTTTGCGTCGTTTATTCGCAGAAGGTGCGTTTTCACAGGCCTTTGTCCCCGTATTGACTGAATATCAGGCGCTGGATAAAGACGATAATCATCGGACGCAATCTCGCGAGCTGGTTGCCAATGTTGTCGGTACCTTGGGTGGGTTAGTGACGATTGTCACCTTGCTCGGTGTCATTGGCTCGCCTGTGTTGGCGGCGTTATTTGGGACCGGTTGGTTTGTCGACTGGCTGGATGGCCGCCCTGACGGGGCCAAGTTCGAGTTAGCGAGCTTGATGCTGAAAATTACCTTCCCGTACTTGTGGTTTATTACTTTCGTGGCGCTATCGGGCGCCATCCTAAATACGCTCAATAAGTTTGCCGTTTCGAGCTTTACCCCTGTATTCCTCAATGTTGCGATTATTGCCGCGGCGATTTGGCTGTCGCCCTATCTTGCACAACCTGAAATCGGTTTAGCGGTCGGGGTCTTTATCGGTGGATTGGTTCAGTTACTGTTTCAGCTTCCTTTCTTATCGCAAGAGGGCATGCTGGTAAAACCCAAGTGGGGATGGCACCATCCTGGTGTGGTAAAGATCCGCAAACTGATGATCCCGGCTCTTTTTGGGGTCTCGGTGAGCCAGATTAACCTATTGTTTGATACCTTCATTGCCAGCTTTTTGATGACAGGCTCCATCAGTTGGCTGTATTACTCCGATCGTTTACTCGAGTTTCCGTTAGGCTTATTTGGCATTGCCATTGCGACCGTGATCCTGCCGGCGCTTTCCCAGCGTCATGTCGATAAATCGCCCACCCAATTTGCTGCCACTATGGATTGGGGAGTGCGCATGGTGTTGTTGCTGGGTATTCCTGCCATGGTGGGGTTGATTTTGTTAGCAAAGCCGATGCTGATGGTACTCTTTATGCGAGGCGAATTCGGTGTCGACGATGTGCAAGCGGCCAGTTTATCGCTGGAGGCCTATGCCTGTGGATTGGTCAACTTTATGTTGATCAAAGTCCTCGCGCCCGGTTACTACGCACGACAAGACACCAAAACACCGGTGAAATTTGGTGTGATTGCCATGATAAGCAATATGGTGTTTAACGCTATCTTTGCCTATTTGTTCAGTTATGTTGGCCTTGCGATTGCCACGGCGTTATCGGCACTGATCAACGCGGGCTTGCTTTATCAAGGCCTACACCGTGCTGGTGTTTACCGTTTGTCTCGAGCGACGGCTTTATATATTGGCCGTTTAGTGGTTGCGGTAGCAGCAATGGTGGCGGTGTTAATGACACTGATGCCGACATTAAATGGCTGGGTCGAGATGTCACTGTCGATGCGCAGCATGGTGTTGGCTGGACTGATCCTCGGTGGCAGTGTGGTGTATTTATGCACCGCACTATTATGCGGTGTGCGACTTGGTGATATTCGTCATCGCGGGTAATTCAAGGGTCGGATGTGAATCCAGGGCTGATTGCCGGCCCTGACTAGTATATAATCCGCCAGTTTCAATAGTTCAAATAGTCAGCAGGCGATGGAATTAATCCGAGGTATCCATAACATACGAGCGCGCCACCGAGGTTGTGTCCTGACCATCGGTAACTTTGATGGTGTCCATTTGGGACATCAGGCGGTGTTGCGCCAAGTCGTGGAAAAGGCCCGAGCGCTGAACCTACCTGCGACTGTGATGTTGTTTGAACCGCAGCCGTTAGAGCTGTTTAAAGGTGAAAAAGCGCCGGCGCGCCTATCGAGGTTGCGAGATAAATATACCCAGTTAGCGAAGCTGGGCGTTGACCGCCTGCTGTGCGTGAATTTCACCCCTGCATTTGCGGCCATGAGTGCTGATCACTTTGTTGACCGCTTGTTGGTCGAACAATTGGGTGTTAAGTTTCTGGTAGTTGGCGATGACTTTCGTTTTGGTTTGAAGCGAAGCGGTGATTTTGCGCGCCTCGCACGAGCAGGCCAGGAACATCACTTTGATGTGGTCAGTACCGAAAGTTTTTGCGTCAGTGACCGCCGAGTGAGCAGTACGGCGATTCGCGATGCGTTAGCCGCAGGCCATCTTGCCGAGGCGGGTGACATGTTGGGGCGACCTTACAGCATCTGTGGGCGTGTCGCGCATGGGCGTAAGTTAGGGCGCACGATTGGCTTCCCGACCGCCAATGTACTGCTAAAACGCCGCGTTTCCCCGGTTTCAGGTGTGTATGCCGTACAAGTGGAAGGCGCCGTGACCGGACAGCGGTTACCCGGCGTGGCTAACGTTGGTGTACGGCCGACGGTCGACGGTGTACGCCAGCAGCTCGAAGTCCATCTATTTGATCAATCAATCGATTTATATGGCAAACAGTTGGAAGTTTATCTTTTGCATAAACTTCGCGATGAAACCAAATTCGCGTCTATTGACGCACTAAAAATGCAAATTCAACGAGATGCATCAGCTGCGCGTGCGTGGCTGGCTGATGTGAATAATGTCTAGAGTGTAACCTCCATACGGAATCAATAATCAATGAGTGACTATAAAGATACCTTAAACCTGCCGGAAACTGCGTTTCCGATGCGAGGTAATCTTGCTAAGCGCGAGCCTGATATGCTCAAGCGTTGGTACGATGAAGATCTGTACGGTGCTATCCGTCAAGCGAAGAAAGGCAAAAAAACATTTATTTTGCACGACGGTCCTCCGTACGCGAACGGCAACATTCATATTGGTCACTCAGTTAATAAAATTCTCAAAGACATTATTATTAAATCAAAAACGCTAGCGGACTACGACGCACCGTATGTACCTGGCTGGGATTGCCACGGCTTGCCGATTGAGCTGATGGTAGAGAAAAAAGTCGGTAAACCCGGTCAAAAAGTCTCAACCGCTGAGTTCCGTGAGAAGTGCCGTGAATATGCAGCCAAACAAGTGGAAGGCCAGAAGGCGGACTTTAAACGTCTTGGTGTTTTAGGTGAGTGGGACAAACCTTACCTGACCATGGACTTCAATACCGAAGCCAGCATCATCCGCGCGTTGGGTAAAATTGCCGCCAATGGACACTTGCACAAAGGCTTTAAGCCGGTGCACTGGTGTACGGATTGTGGCTCGGCCTTGGCAGAAGCTGAGGTGGAATATCAAGATAAAACCTCGCCATCGATTGATGTGATCTTTCGTGCGGTTGACGAGCAAGCTCTGATCAGTGCCTTTAACCTCGCCGGTGATCATCAAGGTGAAGGCGAAGTGGGGGTGGTGATCTGGACCACGACGCCTTGGACCTTGCCTGCTAACCGTGCGGTAGCGGTGGCCGGTGACCTTGAATATGTTTTAGTACAAGTTGAAGGTGAGCAACCTAAGCGCCTTATCGTCGCGGCCGAACTGGTCAAAGAGGTGATGGATCGTGCGGGTATTGAGCATTATCACAACCTCGGCTTCTGTAAAGGTGACGCGCTTGAACTTAAACGCGTCAAACACCCATTTTACGATTTTGATGTGCCTGTGATCTTGGGTGATCACGTCACGACAGAGTCGGGTACGGGCGTGGTACACACCGCACCTGGCCACGGCCAAGAAGACTTTGTGGTTGGTCAAAAATACGATCTTGAAGTCGCGAACCCAGTGGGTAGCAACGGAGTCTATTTACCGGATACTCCACTGTTTGCCGGCCAACATGTCTTTAAAGCCAACGATAGTGTGATTGAAGCGCTGAAAGCGCACGATGCACTGCTGCATCACCACGCTTATGAGCACAGCTACCCGCACTGCTGGCGTCACAAAACGCCAATCATTTTCCGCGCCACACCGCAGTGGTTTATCTCGATGGAGAAAGCCGGCCTGCGTGACAAAGCGTTGCAAGAGATCAAAAACGTTGATTGGATCCCTGAGTGGGGCCAAAACCGTATTGAGTCGATGGTCGATGGTCGCCCTGATTGGTGTATTTCACGTCAACGTACCTGGGGCGTGCCGATTGCGCTATTTGTTCACAAAGAAACCGCAGAGCTTCACCCTGACACGTTGAACTTGATTGAACAAGTTGCTGCACGTGTTGAGAAAGTGGGAATTCAAGCTTGGTGGGATCTGGATCTGAATGAACTGTTGGGTGATGACGCTGAACAGTATGAGAAAGTCCTCGATACGCTGGATGTTTGGTTTGACTCTGGTGCGACCCACTACGCGGTGGTTAACCAGCGCGACGAGTTTAACGGCCAAGAAGCGGATATGTACCTCGAAGGGTCAGATCAGCATCGTGGTTGGTTCCAGTCTTCGTTGATGACTTCGGTGGCAATCAAAGGCAAAGCACCGTATCGCAAAGTGCTGACTCATGGTTTCACGGTTGATGGCAAAGGCCGCAAGATGTCGAAATCACTGGGGAATACTGTCTCGCCGCAAGATGTGATGAACAAACTGGGCGCCGATATCCTGCGTCTGTGGGTGGCGTCAACCGACTACACCGGTGAGATCACGGTATCGGATGAGATCCTAAAACGTAGCGCTGATGCGTATCGCCGAATTCGTAATACTGCACGCTTCCTGCTGGCAAACCTGCATGGTTTTGATCCTAAGCAAGACAGTGTCGCTGCCGATGATCTGGTGGCGGTTGACCGCTGGGCGGTTGGGCGTGCATTAGCCGCACAACAAGAGATCACCGAAGCGTTTGAAGCTTGCAACTTCCACCAAGTCACCCAACGCTTGATGCAGTTCTGCTCGATTGAGATGGGTTCTTTCTATCTGGATATCATCAAAGATCGTCAGTACACCGCGAAAGCGGGGAGCCACGCGCACCGTAGTTGCCAAACCGCACTGTTCCACATTGTCGAAGCGCTGGTACGTTGGATGGCACCGATTATGTCGTTCACGGCAGATGAGATCTGGAATGAAATGCCTGGCGAACGCGGCAAGTTTGTGTTCACCGATGTCTGGTATGACGGCTTGTTTGGCTTAGAAGACGATGCCGTGCTCAATAATGCATTCTGGGCAAAACTGCTGGATGTGCGTGCCGCGGTGAATAAAACCCTCGAGCAGGCCCGTAATGACAAGGTCATTGGTGGTTCACTTGAAGCCGAAGTCACGCTATACGCGCCGGCGGAGTTTGCGCAAAAGCTGCAAATGATGGGCGATGAGTTACGCTTTGTGCTGCTGACCTCGAAAGCGACAGTGATCGCTGGTGAGGCGCCATCCTCTGCGACGCAAACGGATGTCGAGGGGCTATCTGTTGACGTTGTGGCGTCTGAAGCGAAAAAATGTGACCGCTGTTGGCACCATGTTGCTGATGTGGGCACGATCGAAGGACACGAAGAAATTTGTGGCCGCTGTGTGACTAACATTGCAGGAGAAGGCGAAACTCGCCAATTTGCGTGATGACCTCTCACTCACTCTCGCAATCAGGATGGCGCTGGCTTTGGCTGGCGCCTCTGGTTTTCGTTTTAGACATTGGTAGTAAGTGGCTGGTGATGAACACCATGGGCTATGGTCCCGCGAACCGCATTGAATTACTGCCGTTTTTTAATCTTACCTACGTCCATAACCATGGTGCGGCATTTAGCTTTTTAAGCGATGCAGGCGGTTGGCAGCGTTGGCTTTTTAGCGTTATCGCGTTAGGCGTGAGCGGCTTGCTGACATACTGGATGCGAGTGACACCGGCAAGTAAGCGCATGCTCAATATCGCCTATGCCATGATTATCGGTGGGGCATTGGGTAACTTATTTGATCGCCTCGTTCATGGCTATGTGATCGATTTTCTCGACTTTTTCATTGGCAATTCACATTGGCCGGCTTTTAATCTCGCTGACTCAGCCATTTGTGTTGGCGCCGTTTTAGTGGTGCTAGATAGTTTTCGTCATGAGCAGTCATCGGCGACCTAGGGGTCGCTCGTAGTAATTAGCCCAACACGACTTTCGATAAGGACAGATCATGAAAGCGATTAGCGCATCCAGCGAAGTATTGATGCACTTTACCATTAAGCTTGAAGATGGCTCGGTCGCCGACAGCACCCACAATGCCGGAAAACCCGCTAAGTTAGTGATGGGAGACGGCAGCTTGACCGAGAACTTTGAGCGTTGTCTGTTAGGGCTGCATGAAGGGGAGCAAAGCAGCTTTACGCTGGCACCTGAAGATGCATTCGGCCAGCCAAACCCGGATAATATCCACTATATGGACCGCCGTCAGTTTGGGGGAGACACGCCTGCTGAAGTGGGTGCCATCATTGCGTTTAGCGGTCCTCAAGGACAAGAAATTCCCGGTATCGTGACCGAGGTTAGTGGCGAATCTGTGACGGTCGATTTCAATCATCCGTTGGCAGGGAAAACCGTGATTTTTGACGTAGAAATAATCAGTGTGCAATAAGGCAAAGTCATGAAGATCCTACTTGCGAATCCCCGAGGCTTTTGTGCTGGTGTCGATCGCGCGATCAGCATCGTTGAACGTGCTTTGGAAATTTATCAGCCTCCCATTTATGTGCGCCATGAAGTGGTGCATAACCGATTTGTGGTGGAAGGCCTAAAGCAACGCGGCGCGGTGTTTGTGGAACAATTAAGCGAAGTGCCTGATGACAGCATTGTGATCTTCTCGGCCCACGGTGTATCGCAAGCGGTGCGCAATGAAGCCAAATCCCGTCAACTGACGGTGTTTGATGCAACTTGCCCCTTGGTGACCAAAGTACATATGGAAGTGGCGCGAGCCAGCCGTAAAAATATGGAAGTGGTACTGATTGGTCATGCTGGACACCCCGAAGTGGAAGGCACTATGGGTCAATATGCCAGTGAAACCGGCGGTATGTACTTGGTTGAAACGCCAGCGGATGTGCACACGCTTCAAGTCAACGACCCAGATAACTTGCATTATGTGAGTCAAACCACGCTGTCAGTGGACGAAACCGCTGATGTGATTGATACCTTGCGTCAGGTTTTCCCCAATATTCAAGGCCCACGCAAAGATGATATCTGCTACGCGACCCAAAACCGTCAAGATGCAGTGCGTGATCTTGCCCAAAGCTGTGATGTGATGGTGGTGGTGGGCTCGAAGAATAGCTCGAACTCAAACCGTCTCCGCGAGTTATCGGAAAAACTGGGAACCCCGGCGTACTTGACCGACTGTGCGGAAGACATTGATCCTGCGTGGTTCGAGGGTAAGCACACGGTTGGGATCACCGCTGGCGCCTCGGCACCAGAAGAATTGGTTGACTTGATCATCGCCCGCGTGAAGGCGTTGGGCGCCACCGAGGTAGAAAACCTGAGTGGCCGTGAAGAAAACATGTTCTTCGAAGTGCCGAAAGAGTTACAAATTCGTGAGGTGACCTAGTCACCCATCGACAAAATTAAAGGGAAGCGAAGGCTTCCCTTTTTGTTAGCATGCTTCTGGGCCACTCCCAGCAATATACAAGCTGAAACGAACGCGCTACAGTGATGGGTTAATGGATAGGTGGCCAGCGCTGCTGGTGAAGTAGAAGAGGGGAGAACCATGGTACGTATTGCCATTGCTGGTGCAGCCGGCCGTATGGGACGCAATCTTATTCAAGCGGTTACGCAATACACAGGCGCAACATTGGGGGCGGCGAGTGAGCGGCCTGAATCAAGCTTGATTGGGACGGATGCAGGGGAACTGGCGGGTGTGGGCCGCCTCGGCGTACAAGTGGTGGACGATCTGGCCAAAGTGGCGGATGACTTTGATGTGATCATTGATTTTACCGCACCCGCGGCCACACTCGCGAACTTGGCGTTGTGCCAACAAAAAGGCAAGCAGTTGGTGATTGGAACAACTGGATTTGATGACGCACAAAAGCAAACCATCCAAGATGCCTCAGAAGCGACGGCAGTGGTGATGGCCCCCAATTACAGTGTCGGCGTGAACCTTGTATTTAAACTGCTTGAACAAGCCGCCAAAGTGATGGGTGAGGAATGCGACATTGAGATTGTTGAGGCGCATCACCGCCATAAAGTGGATGCGCCATCGGGCACAGCACTGGGAATGGGAGAAGCCATTGCCGGAGCGATGGGAAACCAGCTGAGTGATGTCGCTGTGTATGCCCGAGAAGGGATCACTGGCGAGCGTAGCAAAAATGAAATCGGCTTTGCCACTATTCGCGCTGGCGATATCGTGGGGGAGCATACCGCCATGTTTGCGGATATTGGCGAGCGTGTTGAAATCACGCACAAAGCGTCAAGTCGTTCCACCTTTGCCAAGGGAGCGGTCCGTGCCGCGGTATGGCTCAATCAACACCAGCAAGGTTTTTATACCATGCAGGATGTACTTAACCTTAAATAATTATGCATCGCGCTTCGGCGCGATGTTTTTTTATCCCCCTTTCTTTTTCTCATGCAATGCACTTCATATTGTCGTAATTTTTGCTTTGTTTTCCCCTTGTTGACAGCATTTCGACGCGATAACTCTTCCAGTTATGATCTTTGTTGCGCGGTAAACGTTTGCGCACGCCAGTTTTATGTTTCTCTCTCGGTTTGGGTAAAAAAGTTATTCCTCTGCCAGTTTATCTAGCTCTTTGGTTTAAAAACACAGACAAGATTGTGCTTTATCTTGCTTAGGTGGCCTGTTTTTCTTGAGTGCTTAGTAAATACAATAAAAAGTAGCACGCATTATTGACAGCCAAACCTCGCATCTCTAGAATGCGCGCAATTTGTCAAAATTCAGCTTGACGTGAGTTTTGATCTTAGATGGAATACGTGAATGCAACGTTAGTCGTAAAAAGTGCATTTCTATATAACTGGAGGTTGTCTTGAGCAAGTCTGCGCTCTTAGTCCTAGAAGATGGGACAGTGTTCCACGGTACCCCGATCGGCGCTGATGGCACCGCGGTGGGAGAAGTGGTTTTCAATACCTCGATGACGGGGTATCAAGAAATATTAACCGACCCCTCTTATTCCCGTCAGATCGTAACACTTACCTATCCCCATATTGGCAACACCGGCACCAACACCGAAGACGAAGAATCCTCCCAAGTCCACGCCCAAGGCCTCGTCATTCGCGATCTTCCCCTGTTAGCTAGCAATTTCCGCAATCAACAATCCCTCTCTGATTACCTCAAACAACACAACATTGTTGGCATCGCCGACATTGATACACGCAAACTCACTCGTTTGTTACGTGAAAAAGGGGCGCAGAATGGTTGTATTGTGGCCGGAGAGAGCGTTGATGAAGCGCTGGCGCTGGCCAAGGCGAAAGATTTTCCGGGCTTGAAAGGGATGGATCTTGCCAAAGAAGTGACGACGCAGGAGCGTTACAGCTGGACGCAAGGGTCATGGCAGCTGCATCAGGGCCTACCAGATGCATTGCCGGACAATGAATTGCCTTACCATGTTGTCGCTTACGACTTTGGTGCCAAGCGCAACATCTTGCGCATGTTGGTCGACCGCGGCTGCCGTTTGACTGTGGTACCGGCAACCACCCCGGCAGACGAAGTGCTGGCGATGAATCCCGATGGTGTCTTCTTATCTAATGGCCCTGGCGATCCGGCGCCGTGTGATTATGCGATTGCGGCCACCCAAACCTTCTTAGCGGAAGGCGTGCCATTATTTGGTATTTGCTTGGGGCACCAAATCTTGGCGCTAGCGAGCGGTGCGAAAACGGTCAAAATGAAGTTTGGCCACCATGGTGCTAACCATCCGGTGAAAGATTTAGAGCGTGGGGTGGTGATGATCACCAGCCAAAACCACGGCTTTGCCGCAGACAATGACAGCTTGCCTGACACATTACGTGCGACGCATGTGTCCTTGTTCGATGGCAGCTTGCAAGGGATCCATCATACCGAGAAGCCAGCCTTTAGCTTCCAAGGGCACCCTGAAGCAAGCCCAGGGCCACATGATGCTGCGCCCCTTTTCGATCACTTTATCGACCTCATCAAACAACACCGCGCCTAATTGGAGTCGTTGAGCATGCCAAAACGCACAGACATCAAAAGCATTCTTATCCTGGGCGCAGGCCCAATCATTATTGGCCAAGCCTGCGAGTTCGACTATTCAGGGGCACAAGCGTGTAAGGCGCTGCGTGAAGAAGGGTATCGTGTCATTCTGGTGAACTCGAACCCTGCCACCATCATGACCGACCCAGAAATGGCCGATGCGACCTACATTGAGCCGATTCAATGGCAGGTTGTGAAACACATCATCGACAAAGAGCGTCCTGATGCAATTTTGCCGACCATGGGCGGACAAACCGCACTGAACTGTGCGCTGGATCTCGAGCGCCACGGCGTACTCGCCGAATTCGGTGTGGAGATGATCGGCGCCACCGCAGATGCAATTGATAAAGCCGAAGACAGACACCGATTTGATGAAGCCATGCGTAGCATTGGCCTTGAGTGTCCGCGTGCAGGGATTGCCCATAGCATGGATGAAGCCTACAAGGTTTTAGATGAAGTCGGTTTCCCTTGCATCATCCGTCCTTCTTTTACAATGGGAGGAACCGGAGGCGGGATCGCCTACAACAAAGAAGAGTTCGAGGACATCTGTGAGCGCGGTCTCGACCTGTCCCCCACCAATGAGCTTCTGATTGATGAGTCGTTGATTGGTTGGAAAGAGTATGAAATGGAAGTGGTGCGGGATAAAAATGATAACTGCATCATTGTTTGTTCGATTGAAAACTTCGATGCCATGGGCGTCCACACCGGCGATTCCATTACGGTGGCACCTGCGCAAACGCTGACCGACAAAGAATATCAATTGATGCGAAATGCATCACTGGCGGTGCTGCGTGAAATTGGTGTTGAGACGGGCGGCTCGAACGTACAGTTTGGTATTGACCCTAAAACTGGACGCATGGTCATCATCGAGATGAACCCACGTGTGTCACGCTCATCCGCACTCGCATCAAAAGCCACCGGTTTCCCGATTGCCAAGGTGGCGGCTAAGCTTGCTGTCGGCTTTACCCTTGATGAGTTGATGAACGACATCACAGGCGGTGCGACTCCGGCTTCTTTTGAGCCGACCATCGACTATGTCGTGACCAAAATTCCGCGCTTTAACTTTGAAAAATTTGCCGGTGCGAATGACCGTTTGACCACGCAAATGAAGTCAGTGGGCGAGGTGATGGCAATTGGCCGTAACCAGCAAGAGTCACTGCAAAAAGCCTTGCGTGGTTTGGAAGTGGGCGCGTCAGGTTTTGATGAGATGGTGAACTTGGACGACGATGACGCCCTGACTCGCATTCGTCATGAGCTCAAAGAGCCAGGTGCAGAACGTATTTGGTACATTGCGGATGCGTTCCGAGCCGGCATGTCAGTTGATGGCGTCTTTAATCTGACGAACATCGACCGCTGGTTCTTGGTGCAAATTGAAGACATCGTTAAACAGGAACAACAAGTTCGCGAGCATGGCTTTGCGGGGCTTAATGAAACCGCATTGCGCCAGCTAAAACGCAAAGGGTTTGCCGATGCGCGTCTTGCCAAATTACTGGGTGTGTCTGAAATTGAAGTCCGCAAGTTGCGCGATAAATTCAACATTCATCCTGTGTACAAGCGCGTAGATACCTGCGCCGCGGAGTTTGCGTCAGATACTGCGTACATGTACTCCAGCTATGACGAGGAGTGTGAGTCGCAGCCAACCGACAAGAAAAAGATCATGGTATTGGGCGGTGGTCCGAACCGCATCGGTCAAGGCATTGAATTCGATTACTGTTGCGTGCACGCGTCTCTGGCGCTACGTGAAGATGGCTATGAAACCATCATGGTTAACTGTAACCCTGAAACCGTCTCGACCGATTACGATACGTCCGACCGTCTCTACTTTGAACCTGTGACGCTTGAAGATGTATTGGCGATTGTACGTGTTGAGCAACCGGAAGGCGTGATTGTGCAATACGGGGGGCAAACGCCACTCAAATTGGCACGTGACCTTGAAGCGGCTGGGGTACCGATTATTGGCACTAGCCCAGATGCGATTGACCGCGCGGAAGACCGTGAGCGTTTCCAAGATGCCGTACAGCGCCTTGGGCTCAAGCAGCCGGCGAATGCAACGGTGACCGCGTTAGAGCAAGCGGTTGAAAAAGCTAAAGACATTGGCTACCCACTGGTGGTGCGTCCTTCCTATGTTCTAGGTGGACGAGCGATGGAAATTGTGTATGACGAGACCGATCTGCGTCGTTACTTTAACGAAGCCGTAAGTGTGTCGCACGAATCCCCAGTATTGCTCGACCATTTCCTCGACGATGCCACGGAAGTGGATATTGATGCGGTGTGTGATGGTGAAACCGTAGTGATTGGTGGCATCATGGAACACATCGAGCAAGCGGGTGTGCACTCCGGTGACTCGGCCTGCTCACTGCCGGCTTACACCCTCAGCGATGACATTCAAGACCGGATGCGCGAGCAAGTGCGTAAGTTGGCGTTGGAGCTGGGGGTCAGTGGCCTCATGAATACGCAGTTTGCGGTTAAAGACGATGAGATCTACCTGATTGAAGTGAACCCGCGTGCCGCACGAACGGTGCCATTTGTGTCGAAAGCGACCGGTGTGCCACTCGCCAAAATTGCAGCGCGTGTGATGGCGGGCCAATCACTGACTGAGCAAGGCTTTACCCAAGAGGTGATCCCGCCTTACTACTCAGTCAAAGAAGTGGTGTTACCCTTCAACAAGTTCCCCGGTGTTGACCCATTGTTGGGCCCTGAAATGCGTTCAACCGGTGAAGTGATGGGAGTTGGCGACACCTTTGCTGAGGCGTTCGCTAAAGCGGATTTAGCTTGCGGGAAAGCCTACAGCGAAGGGGGACGCGCACTGCTATCGGTACGTAACAATGACAAGCAACGTGTGGTCGACTTGGCCGCTAAGCTGCTGAAATTAGGGTTTGAGCTAGATGCCACTCATGGGACAGCCGTGATTTTGGGCGAAGCGGGTATCAATCCTCGATTGGTCAACAAGGTTCACGAAGGACGCCCTCATATTCTTGACCGGATCAAGAACGGTGAGTACAGCTACATTGTGAATACCACCGAAGGACGCCAAGCGATTGAAGACTCGAAAGTGCTACGTCGTGGCGCACTCGCTGCCAAGGTGAACTATACCACCACACTGAATGCTGCTTTTGCCACTTGTATGGCATTGACGGCGGCAGACATGAGCAAAGTCAATTCGGTACAAGCGCTTCATGCGCGCGTATTGAATAAGTAAAAGACGTACTCATACAGACAGCGCCCACCATCCGGTGGGCGCTTTTTTTGTTTGCCCAGCGAAGCTGGCAAACCCGTCAGGTTGAAAGAAACCTGAATCGCCCCGACTGAGGGGAAGATAATCCGACTCGCAAGGGCGTTGCTGGCCAACGGCAGGGTCTGAAGGAAGCGAAAGGAAGTTAGAGACAAACGAAAGTGAACC
>NZ_MEBP01000013.1:0-53059 GCF_001722075.1 Salinivibrio sp. SS2
AGCTTAATTCACATGCATTAGGCCGTTTGGCCTCCTTGGCAATTACTCGACCACTTCGAGGCCAGAGCGATTCAATAAGAACTGCACCAGCGAAGGCACCGGGCGACCGGTTGAGCCTTTTTCCTTGCCGCCGCTCTTCCATGCAGTACCGGCAATATCTAGGTGCGCCCAGTTGTATTTCTTGGCAAAGCGCGACAAGAAACAGCCTGCAGTGATGGTGCCACCACCTTTGCCGCCAATGTTGGCCATATCGGCAAAGGGGCTGTCGAGCTGCTCTTGGAACTCGTCAGTCATCGGCAGACGCCAAGCGCGGTCACCCGCTTGCTCAGAGGCATTGATGATTTCATGCGCCAGTGGGTTCTGGTTGGCAATCAAAGCACTGATGTGATGGCTAAGGGCCATGATGCAGGCGCCGGTTAAGGTGGCCACATCGATCACACAGTCTGGCTCATAGCGTTCTACATAAGTCAGGGCATCACACAAGACTAAACGGCCTTCAGCATCTGTGTTGAGTACTTCTACCGTTTGGCCTGACATAGTGGTGAGAATATCGCCGGGACGATAGGCTTGGCCATCAGGCATGTTTTCACAGCCGGCGAGCACACCGACAACGTTAAGCGGTAAGTTGAGCTCAGCAAGGGCTCGCATCACCCCAAAGACAGACGCGGCACCGCCCATGTCGTACTTCATTTCATCCATGCCTGCACCGGGCTTAATGGAAATGCCGCCTGAATCGAAAGTCAGTCCTTTACCGACCAACACAATCGGTTTGGCATCTGGGTCAGGATGGCCTTTGTATTCCATGATTGACATCATCGACTCGTTTTTCGAGCCTCGGCCAACCGCAAGGTAGGAGTGCATGCCAAGCTTTTCCATTTCTTGCTCGCCGATGATGCGCGTGGTGACGGTATCAAAGTCGTCGGCCAAACGACGGGCTTGCGAGGCGAGATAGGCAGGGTTAGCCACGTTGGGTGGCATGTTGCCCAAATCTTTACACGCGTTGACACCAGAAGAAACGGCTAAGCCATGCGCAATCGCACGTTCACCCAAATTCAATTCACGACGGGTTGGCACATTGAACACCAACTTGCGCAGTGGGCGACGGATTTCTGGCTTCACACTCTTGAATTGGTTGAAGGTGTAGAGGGTGTCTTTGGTGCTTTCAACGGCTTGACGGACTTTCCAGTAGGTGTCACGGCCTTTCACGTGCAGCTCGGTTAAGAAGCACACGGCTTCCATCGATCCGGTTTCATTGAGGGTGTTGATGGTTTTTTTGATAATCTCTTTGTATTGGCGCTCGCCGAGTTCGCGCTCTTTACCGCAGCCGACCAGCAGGACACGCTCAGACAGGACGTTCGGGACATGGTGTAGCAGGAGCACTTGGCCTGGCTTGCCTTCCAAGTCACCGCGGCGCAGTAGGGCACTGATATAGCCGTCACTGATTTTGTCGAGTTGCTCGGCGACGGGTGATAGGCGGCGAGGTTCAAATACGCCCACGACAATACAGGCACTGCGTTGCTTTTCGGGGCTACCGCTCTTTACACTGAACTCCATTTGTACTCCTAGATCCTAAAGACAATTGAGACCAAATGTTGGATAATGCCGCCTCTATGTTGTTGAACGCTCTATTGCGCCCGGATCAGCCGGCGGTCAACAAATGGCCGAAAGATTAGAAAACAACTAATTAAACCAGAAACTATAGTTATTCGAGTAAAAAAACAAGTTTTCCATAGGTGCCTTCGCTTTGATAATTGTTCGATATTTGATCCGGGAGACGGTTAAGACACAAGTTGCAGTTTTATTTGTGTTATTTCTGGTCTTTTTTAGCCAAAAGTTTATCCGTGTTCTTGCCAATGCGACAGAAGGATCGATTCCAAGTGATCAAATTATCACCTTGGTGGGACTCTACATGCCGTCCATGGCCATGTTGATGTTGCCGCTAAGTTTGTACATTGGGATATTGATCACCTTTGGTCGCTTGTACGCGGAAAGTGAAATCACGGTGATGAATGCCACCGGGATTGGTAACGAATTTTTGATCCGCGCTGCACTGTATTTGGCACTGATCACAGGTTCCGTGGCCGCCTTTAATGCGCTATGGCTAACACCTTGGGCCAATAACCAAGAGCTCAAGGTGATGGAGCAACTGGAGGCAGAGTCGGGACTGGAGCTCTTAGTACAAGGCCAGTTCCAGAGTGCACCGTCTGGACAAGCGGTGATTTTTGTCGACAACATTGAAAACGACGGCAAGACCTTGAACCGTATTTTTGTCGCTCAACCTGTGCCGCGCGAGTCGCTATTGCCTAACGTGGTGGTGGCGGATAAAGGCTATATCTCGGAGTTGCCAGATGGGCGCCAGGTGCTCGATTTAGTCGATGGCACCCGCACCGAAGGGATCCCCAGTCGTCTTGAATACGGGGTGACGACCTATAGAAACTATCAGGTATTGATTGGCCAGCGTGAAGTGCGTGAAAAAAGCCGAGATTGGGACGCGGTGCCGACCTTGCAGCTGTTTGGGGAAAGCAGCTTAAAAGCCCGTGCCGAGCTGCAATGGCGGATCTCACTGGTCCTGTGTATCCCGCTGATGACCATGATTGTGGTCCCCTTGTCATCGGTGAACCCTCGCCAAGGGCGCTTTGCCAAGCTCTTCCCTGCGATATTGATTTATCTGGCCTATTTCTTGTCTATCAGTGCAGCAAAATCCGCGGTCGAAGATGGTGATTTACCCGCGCAAATTGGGTTGTGGAGTGTTAACGTCGCGGCCTTGTTACTCGCGGTGATTTTAGCCAGTTGGGACTCATTACCTATGCGTAAACTCAAAGCCAGTTTGAAAGGAGCCGCCTGATGTTTCGCATCCTAGATTGGTATATCGGCCGCACCCTGATCGGCACTTCATCACTGTGTTTGGCCACACTGGTTGGGTTATCCGCCATCATCAAGTTCGTCGAACAGCTGCGTTCGGTCGGGGATGGCGCTTACACCATGGGCAAAGCAATTTTCTACGTGCTGCTGAGCATGCCGCGTGACATTGAAATGTTTTTCCCTATGGCAGTATTGCTCGGCGCCCTGATTGGACTTGGGATGCTAGCATCCAGCTCTGAGCTGGTAGTAATGCAGGCGGCGGGTGTGTCGAAACTGCAAATCGGTATGTCGGTGCTGAAAACCGCGATCCCCTTGATGCTGATTGTCATGGTGCTTGGTGAATGGGGCGCGCCTGATGCGCAAAAAGCCGCGCGTGAGCTGCGTTCGATTGCTAAATCCGGCGGGAATGTCATGTCGGTACGACGCGGGGTATGGGCCAAAGATGGCAATGATTTTATTTATATTGCTCGGGCCGACGAGCAAGACAACCTCAATGGCGTAAGCATCTGGAAGTTCGATGATAACCAAGTGATGACCAATGTGGTGTTTGCCGAACGTGCCGACTACCTCGATAAAGACAGTTGGATGCTCAAAGATGTCACCATTACGCGCATGCAAAATCACACCGCCTTTACCAATGTGAAGCAAGACCAACTGGTGTGGAAAACCACGCTCACTCCCGATAAATTGGCGGTGGTGACGGTAAAACCGGAAGAGCTGCCGCTATCTGGCTTGTATAGCTATGTCACCTATCTGAAAGCCTCGCAGCAGGATGCGTCGCGCTATGAGCTCGCGTTGTGGCGAAAAGCGGTGCAGCCGCTGTCGATAGCGGTGATGATGCTGTTGGCACTGAGCTTCGTTTTTGGTCCGCTTCGCAGTGTCACCATGGGCGCTCGGGTACTGTCTGGGGTGATTTTCGGGTTCGGTTTTTATATTGCCAATGAAGTGTTTGGACCGATGAGCTTGGTGTATAAGCTGCCGCCAGCGTTAGGGGCCGTGACGCCGAGTTTGATTTTCTTGGCCGTCACCTTGCTACTGCTTAGACGCAAATTGTAGCCACCGCATCGATACATGACGAAGACAAAAAAGGCCAAGGTATGATTTCCTTGGCCTTTTACTTGGATAAGAGCGCAGATATATGAACTAGCGCTGGTCCGTGTACTG
Source organism: Salinivibrio sp. SS2 (assembly GCF_001722075.1). NCBI lineage: Bacteria > Pseudomonadati > Pseudomonadota > Gammaproteobacteria > Vibrionales > Vibrionaceae > Salinivibrio > Salinivibrio sp. SS2. Next base: position 4,027 of record NZ_MEBP01000013.1, read on the forward strand.
AAACGCTTTAATCACCTGATTGACGCCGCGAATATTGCGGGCGATATCGGCGGCTTTATCCGCTTGTGCTTGGGTCACTGCACCAAGAAGAAAGACTTCTCGTGCCTCGGTCACCACTTTGATGTTCACGCTGCGTAGGGTGTCATCGGCAACAAGCGCGGCTTTAACGCGGGTCGTGAGCCAGCTGTCGGTACTAATATCAGCCAAGCCCAGCATCGGCGCTTGGCGAATTTGGTTGTAGACCACATCCACATTGTCGAGCGCACGAATGCGGGCGACAAACTCCTCGGTCAATGCCGGATCGGCACTTTGCCCCACCAAGAGAACCTGACCTTGGAAAGCCGCAGCTTTCGCGCGGATCTTATTTCTAAACGGCGGTTTATTGACAATGCCAGCGGTATTGAGACCGATTTGTGTATCTTGCCATTCTTCGCCAGTGGTGCGCGGGTCAGAAGAGTAAACGGCGGAACAAGCCTGTAAGGTAAAGGCGAGTAAAACGGTCAATAACACACGCATGTTTATTCTCCGTGAGAAGGGAAAAGCACCTGGTCAATCAAGTCACACAGGCAGTGCACAGCAAGTAGGTGACCTTCTTGAATACGCGCCGTACGCTGTGAGGGAATACGAATTTCGACATCTCGTTGGCCAAGCAAGCCTGCCATTTCGCCGCCGTCTTTGCCTGTCATTGCAATGATGGTCATATCACGCGTTACCGCGGCTTCCATGGATTTAATGATGTCTTTGCTGTTTCCGCTCGTTGAGATGGCGAGGAGCACATCCCCGGCCTGGCCGAGCGCGCGCACTTGCTTGGAAAACACTTCATCGTGGCTGTAATCGTTCGCAACCGCCGTTAACGTGGTGGTGTCTGCGGTCAGCGCTAACGCCGGTAAGCTGGGGCGTTCGGTTTCGAAGCGGTTTAGCAAACAGGAGGCGAAATGTTGCGCATTAGCCGCAGAGCCGCCATTGCCACAACAAAGAATTTTATTGCCATTCAGCAGGCTTTGCACCATCACTTGTGCCGCTTGTGACAGATGCTCAGGGATCGCTTCTGCGGCCGCGATTTGTGTTTGAATACTCTCGGTAAAGCTTTCTTTGATGCTTTCTAGCATTACTTACCCTTCAACGATGTTTTTTATCCAGTTGATTGCTTCAACGTGGCCATCAAAGGTCACAGCGTCAAAGCGAAACTCGGTGTGATGACTGTGAAAGCCGTGACGTTGCATCCAACGTTCGGCAGCAAGGTACAAGCGGCGGCGTTTGGTGGCGGTGATGCTTGCGGCAGCGCCGCCAAAACCTTTCCCTCGTCGGAAGCGGACTTCGACGAAGACTAAGCACTTGCCCTCTTGCATGATTAAATCCAGCTCGCCTCGGCGGCTATGGGCGTTTTTATCCAGTAAGGTCAGCCCTTGTTGGAGCAGGTATTGGCAAGCATGTTGCTCATAGGCTTGCCCCGTCTCCTTAGTTGGCTGACCTTGCATTACTGGCTTGCTCCGTTATCCGCCGGGGCAACCGGCTCGATGTCGGTTTTGCCAAAGCGTGCCCACCGCATTTTACGGTTAATGACGCAGTTGTCACCGAGCGATAGTTGTCCGGTTTGACCATTGACCTGATAACCGGGCAGCGCTTGCATTTGGGGCAGGCCGGTTAGGAGGGCGTAAGCATCGACCCCCAGCGCATGTAAGCGCGCGGTATTATTACTTTGTGCTGGGTGGCGACGCGCATGTTGCTGGTGCGCTTCGCTATCTGGGCTGATCAGAAGAGGGACATCGCTAAACTCAATGCCTTGTAACTCGCCCAGTTGTCCCATGCCATCGGCGCGGTTGTTACTGCGTGAGCTGGCATACAGTTTAGGCGGAACCACATCAGGATTAATCGCCACTTCGATGAAAGGTTTCAACAAGGTCAGATCAGCGGCACCGGCTACCATGTACACCGCATCGATATCGCGGCGACTTCTTGGCTGCGATAACAAGGGTAGATCGGTCAGTTGTTTCATTTGCTGAATACGGCGCTGACTCCCGTCTAATCCAAAAATGGATTGAATACGGGCTTGCATGCCACTGCGATCCCCAAAGGCGGCTTGCTCCGCTTGGGTGTCCGTCAAAGCCTGCCAGCGGGTGGAAAACGCTTCGCTCATTCGACGCCCAAAGGTGGAGTCAGGATACAGCACCATCGGGAACTGATAGCCTTGGTTATAAAGATGATCGGCGGCTTGTGCTGCTTCTTGCTCGGGAGAAAGGGTGAAATAACACACACCGGGAGTGAAACTATCATCGTTGGGCTGGTTCAATGCCAACAAAGGCACTTGACCGGCGATTGCCTCACTCACTGCGGCGACCATGTGTTTTTGGAGCGGGCCAACCACAAAGTCGAGGCGATCGTCTTGCACGCGCTGTTCAAGGGCCTGCATATCGAGCGCATTGGTGTCGTAGAAAAATACCGTCGGCTTTTGCTCACTCTTGTCATCGAGCATGGCTTCGACAAAGCCGTCGCGAATGGCATCCCCTTGTTCGGCAAATTTGTCGCTCAGTGGCAGCATCACACCGACACGCGTTGGTTGGGTGATGGTGAGCGACTGAATATCCGCCAAGTTGTCGGGCAAGTACCGATTGGCCGGATGCGCGGGATGTTGGCTTAAGTAATCGTTGAGTGCGGTTTGCATTTGAGCCGGATCGCGGCTGTAGCGTCGTGCAATGTCTAGCAAGCGAACCCAACCAGCGAGAATGTCATCATCGCCACTTTCAATCCGTTCCACTTCGCGCTGGTTTAATTGCTGCAAATCTTGCCACAAAGTATTCCACGCTTGGCGAGCATCGCTGCCGTCCAAATAGCCAGCGGCCAAGCGTTGGTTGGTCACCGCGGCGAATGCATTGCTTTGCTGACGCGCAATGGTGGCTTTTTGACGATAAAAACGCGCGCGCTGCTCGGCACTCAACTGCCAATTTGGGTTGAGGGTGAGTGCTTCATCGGCTTGAGGGAGCTTGCCGGTTTCTGCTAAAAAGCGCGCCCGTGTCAGCGTCCACTCGATCTGTTGATTGGTGGTAAGAGGGCGTCGCTCCAAGCGTTGCAGCAAAACGTCTGCTTGGTTGAACTGTTGCTCGTTAATGAGCGCCTTGATCGCCAGTAAAAACCAGTCATTTTGCTGGTTGCCTTCACTGGTTTCTGCTTGCAGCAGGTAGAAGGTTGAGTTCTCCTTCGCCGGTTGACTGATCGCATGGCGAGCTGTGGGTCCTGTGGTTGGCGCGCTACAGGCCGCCAGTGCCAACGCCAAGGCTACAGGCGTGACAAGTCGTGTTACACTTTGACGCTTCTGGGTAAGTTTAAGCATGAACATGTTTCAACCGTGACAACGTTGCCCCTATCTTAATCGCCGAAGGGTTGTTAAACAAATGACTGATGCAAATCTATCCGAGCGGGCACTTCCCACGCTATATATTGTACCGACGCCAATCGGCAATTTGGCTGACATCACGCAACGTGCGTTAGAGGTGTTAGCCAATGTTGACCTGATTGCCGCCGAAGATACGCGGCACACGGCTCGATTATTGTCGCATTTCTCGATTAGCACCAAAACGTTTGCCCTGCACGAACATAATGAGCAGCAAAAAGCGGCTGCGCTGATTAATCGCTTACAGCAAGGTCAGTCGATAGCTCTGGTCTCCGATGCGGGCACGCCGCTGATCAGTGACCCAGGCTATCACCTTGTGACGCAATGCCGCGACGCGGGGATCCGAGTGGTTCCGCTGCCGGGCGCGTGTGCGGTGGTGACTGCATTGAGTGCATCAGGCTTGCCTTCAGACCGCTTTAGTTTTGAAGGGTTCCTGCCGCCGAAAACGAAAGCCCGCCAAGACACATTCCGTGATTTAGCCGATGACCCGCGCACCTTGATTTTTTATGAGTCGCCGCACCGTATCCGCGATAGTTTGGCCGATATGCTGGCAGTGCTTGGGCCAGAACGCCGCGTGGTATTGGCGCGCGAGCTCACCAAAACCTTTGAAACCATTCACGGCGCGCCCTTGGGGACATTAATTGAATGGTTGAATGAAGACCCCAACCGCTTAAAAGGCGAGATGGTGTTGCTAGTGGCTGGCCACCGTGCGGATAAAAATGCGTTGCCACAGTCCGCCTGTCGGGCATTAGGGTTACTTGCCGCTGAGCTACCTCTTAAAAAAGCGGCGGCGTTAGTCGCGGAACTGTATTCGGTTAAAAAGAACGCACTCTATAAGTGGGGCTTGGAGAATCTGTAACTGGGCGTGATTTTGGCTGGCTTGCGCTAACAATCTTCTATATACTCCCCCGCTCGAGTTGGCCGGGTAACCGCTGCTTTATTGATGTCCTTTGGGAGACTGATAAAGGGGAGGAAAGTCCGGGCTCCTCAGGGCAGGGTGCCAGGTAACGCCTGGGGGGCGTGAGCCTACGACCAGTGCAGCAGAGAGTAGACCGCCGATGGCTCTTCGGAGCACAGGTAAGGGTGAAAGGGTGCGGTAAGAGCGCACCGCGCGTCTGGCAACAGTTCGTGGCACGGTAAACTCCACCCGGAGCAAGACCAAATAGGTCCCTATTGGCGCGGCCCGCGTTTGGGGACGGGTAGGTTGCTGGAGCCTGTGAGCGATTGCAGGCCTAGACGAATGGTTACCGCCGTTTTTACGGTACAGAACCCGGCTTACAGGCCAACTCAACCGCATTTATAGGCGAGCCTTTTTGGGCTCGCCTTCTTGTTTTCAGCGATTGGTCAGATGATTTAGTTATATTGCTATCAATAGTCGATAAGTGAACACAGACTAACCAGCTGAATTGCCTCTTTTATTTCATAATATGTGATCGCAATCACTTTCGTGACTCGCTTGACTTTCTTTTTACCTGCTACGTACACTTCTGGGTGGGAAAATGTGGTGTAAAGTGGATAATTTTGGTGAAAAAGGGAAAATAACGCCATGTTACGAGGCGTCAGCGCCATTTCGGTCGATAAAAAAGGACGGCTTGCCTTGCCGACCCGTTATCGTGATGCGTTAGTCGCGCATTGCGAAGGCCGCTTTGTGTGCACCATTGATCACCAACTCCCTTGCTTGGCCTTATATCCGGTCCCTGAATGGGAAGTGATTGAAGACAAGCTCTCAAAATTATCCAGCTTTCAGCCTGCAGAGCGACGCCTACAGCGTTTATTGCTCGGGCACGCATTTGATTGCGAAATGGACGGACAAGGGCGACTGCTGCTTGGGTCCACGTTGCGCCAATATGCCGGACTGGATGGCAAAGCGATGTTGGTCGGCCAGCTCAACAAATTTGAAATTTGGGATGAGCAAACTTGGCAGCAGCAAATTCGTCAGGATATGGATACACAGGCGGAGTCAAACCACCTCATCAGTGAACGATTAGCAGATCTGTCACTGTAATTAATGAAGCGAATTTATGTCAGAACAATATACCCATGTATCCGTCCTTTTAAATGAGTCTGTGGACGGCCTTGCCATTAAACCTGACGGCATTTATGTCGACGGCACCTTTGGCCGTGGCGGCCACTCGCGACATATTTTGTCTCAGTTGGGCGAGAACGGGCGTTTGTATGCGATTGATCGCGATCCTCGAGCCATCGAAGAAGCCAGCACCATCAAGGATCCGCGTTTCCAGATTATCCATGGGCCATTTTCGGGCATTGAAACCTACCTCACCGATTTAGAATTGGCAGGAAAAGTCGATGGCGTGTTGCTCGATTTGGGCGTGTCTTCGCCACAGCTGGATGATCCGACCCGTGGCTTTAGTTTTTTGCGTGATGGTCCGCTCGATATGCGTATGGACCCGACCGCCGGCCAGTCTGCGGCGCAGTGGTTGGAAACTGCAAGCGCCGATGACATTGCTTGGGTGCTAAAAGTTTTCGGTGAAGAACGCTTTGCCAAGCGGATTGCTCATGCGATCGTCAAATACCGTGAAGATGAAGAGACCCCGCCGCTTGAAACCACCAGTCAACTGGCCAAGTTGATCGACAACACGGTGCCGTTTAAAGAGAAGAAAAAGCACCCCGCGACCCGCAGCTTTCAGGCGATCCGCATTTATATCAACAGTGAGCTCGATGAGATAGAACTGGCCTTGCAAGGCGCATTGGCGGTGTTGGCGCCTCAAGGACGCTTATCGGTGATCAGTTTCCACTCACTCGAAGATCGCATGGTGAAACGCTTTATTCGCAAACAAAGCAAAGGGCCGGAGGTGCCGAGAGGGGTGCCGCTGACCGAGGCGCAGATTGCTGAACTTGGTTCGGCGGCGATGAAACCCATCGGTAAAGCGATCAAACCATCGTCACAAGAAATTGAACACAATGCCCGTGCACGCAGTTCGGTGCTGCGTGTAGCAGAAAAGCTTGGATAAACCATGGAAAGACGCCCGAGCCTCGCTAAACAAATTCGCCACGACCTACTGGCAGTAGGCAAGGTGCCTTTGTTGCTGCTCGGCGCCGTGCTGGTCTCGGCAATTGCGGTGGTATTGATGACACAATCCACCCGCAACTTGATTGCTAAACAAGATGCGTTGCTCGACCAGCGTGAAACGTTAGAAGTGGAATGGCGAAACCAACTGTTGGAGGAAAACTCCTTGTCGGAACATAGCCATGTCGAATCTGTGGCGCGAAACGCGTTTGGTATGATTCGGCCCACGCAAAAAAATGAAGTGATCGTTAAACGACCCTTGAGTACGAACCCGTGAAAAAGCGTACCCAGAAGCCAGCAAATCGACGCACGCCAAAAGCGCCACCTGTTTTTATCAAGTGGCGCTTTGGCCTTATTTGTGTGTTTATTGGTCTCGCGTTCGCCGCACTGGTGGCTCGGGCGGCTTTTATTCAAGTAATTGAGCCCGACCGTTTACGCTACGAAGGGGACTTACGTTCGGTCAGGGTGGAAGAAGTACATTCCGCCCGTGGGATGATATCCGACCGCAATGGTGAGCCTCTGGCGGTCAGTGTGCCTGTCCAAGCAGTCTGGGCGGATCCTGTCACGGTATTTAAGCATCAGGGACTAGCGAAAAAAGATCGTTGGTACGCACTTGCGGATGTGTTGGGACTGGATCGCCAAGCTCTGATCGACAAAATTGAAGCAAACCGCAACCGCCGGTTTATCTACCTGCAACGCCAAGTCCGCCCGGCCATGGCGTCTTATGTCAATAAGCTCGACCTGCCCGGGGTGGGCTTAAAGGAAGAATCTCGTCGTTTTTATCCTAGTGCCGAAGTAAGTGCTCACTTAGTGGGTGTGACCGGTATCGACGGTCACGGTTTGGAAGGGATTGAACGCCGTTACGATGAGTGGCTTACCGGTGAACATGGCAAACGTACCGTACGCAAAGACCGCTTTGGTCGCGTGGTAGAGCACATTGCCACCGAAGATAAAAAAGAAGGCCAACCTATCGCATTGAGCATTGATCAGCGTCTGCAAGCCATTGCTTATCGCGCGATTAAGCAAGCGGTCGCAGATTACCGCGCGACGTCTGGTTCACTGGTGATGGTAGATGTCAAAACCGGTGAAGTACTCGCCATGGTCAATGCGCCTTCCTATAACCCCAATAACCGTGGTGATCTGAAAAGCTTTAATATGCGCAACCGTGCGATCACCGATGTGTTTGAGCCCGGCTCTACCATGAAGCCTTTTGTGGTGCTGACGGCGTTGGAAAATGGGGTCGCCGACATGAATACCGTGATTGATACCGGAAACGGCATCATGCAAATCGGCGGCAGCCGCGTGCGTGATGTGTCGAAAGTCGGAAAAGCCAATCTGGCGCGCATTCTCAAAAAATCCAGCAACATCGGTGTCAGTAAGCTGTCACTGGCGATGCCGGTCGAAACCTTACTTGGCGAGTATGGCAGCTTTGGTTTGGGGGCGAGCACAGGCGTTGAGCTGGTGGGCGAGTCGGTGGGTATTTTCCCGACGCGTCGCCGTTGGTCCGATTTTGAACGTGCGACCTTAGCGTTTGGTTATGGCTTGTCAGTCACGCCCGCACAACTTGCCCGTGCTTATGCCACCTTGGGCTCACTGGGTGTGAATCGTCCGTTGAGTATCATCAAGCATGAAGGGGTAACGGAAGGCAAACAAGTCGCCACCCGCGACAATGTTTATAAAGTACTGCAGATGCTAGAAGGTGTCACCCAAGAAGGTGGCAGTGCGCGTCGTGCGGCGGTGGATGGATATCGTGTTGGTGCTAAAACCGGGACGGCAAAAGTCGCGGTCGCGGGAGGATACGGTGACGAATACATTGGCTACACCGCGGGGCTGGCGCCGATCAGTAACCCACGACTCGCGATGGTGGTGGTGATCAACGAACCCCAAGGTGACAAGTATTACGGCGGCCAAGTGGCAGCCCCAGTATTTTCGAGCGTAATGAAAAGTGCGCTTCAGATTTTAAATATTGCTCCGGACGCTCAGACCGGCCCGGGGCTTCAAGTAGCTCAGCGTTCTAACCAAGTGGATGCGAATGAATGATTTAAAGCAGTGGCTAAGCCCTTGGCTAGCTGATGCACCGAGTATCACAGTAAACCGACTCACGTTGGACAGTCGCCAAGTGACGTCAGGGGATGTGTTTGTTGCCATTGCCGGCCATCAAGTGGACGGTCGTCGATTTATTCCTGCGGCCATCGAGGCCGGTGCGGTGGCGATTGTTCAGCAAGCCGATGATGCAATGGCGCGTCTTGATTGGCACCACGAGGTGCCGGTTATCTCTTTGCCGGATCTCCCCGCCTCATTGTCAGCGTTGGCGGCTCGGTTCTATCACGACCCGCAGCAGCGAGTAGGCTTGATTGGCGTGACTGGCACCAACGGTAAGACCACGGTGTCGCAGCTGATTGCACAATGGCTTGATGCGCTAAATGCGCCCACCGCGGTGATGGGCACCACAGGCAATGGCTTTATCGGCCGACTGCATGCTGCGGAAAACACCACTGGCGATGCCATTAGCATTCAAGCGCAGCTAGCGGCCTTTGCCGACCAAGGTGCCAAGCATGTAGCGATGGAAGTGTCCTCGCACGGATTGGTGCAAGGGCGCGTGGCGAGCTTGGCCTTTGATGCGGCGGTATTTACTAATCTCAGCCATGACCACCTTGATTATCACGGCACCTTAGCGGCATACGCTGAGGCGAAAAAGCAGCTTTTCTCATTGGGTAACCCGCTCAAAGTCATTAATGCCGACGATAAGGTGGGACGCCAATGGCTGCGCGAGTGGCCCGAGGCGATTGCGGTCGCGCTGCACGCTGATTCTTTGCAACACCACGCCGGCCCTTATGTGCGTGCCACCCAGATTGATTTTGCCACCGACGGCGTACGTGTGATGGTCGAAACCAGTTGGGGACAAGGGGAGTTGAATGCTGCCTTGGTGGGTGACTTTAACGTCAGCAATCTCTTGGTCAGTTTGGCGACCCTATTAGGCTTAGGCTATTCACTGGATGCCCTGTTAGCGACTAGCGATCAATTGAATGCCGTCATTGGCCGGATGGAGGTTTTTCTTGCCCCTGACAAACCGACCATGGTGGTTGACTATGCTCACACGCCCGATGCGCTGGAGAAGGCTCTGATCGCACTGCGCCGCCACTGTCGGGGTAAGTTGTGGTGTGTCTTTGGCTGCGGCGGCGATCGTGATACCCGCAAGCGTCCGGTGATGGCTCGCATCGCCGAGCAATATGCCGATCAGGCGGTACTGACCAACGATAACCCGCGCAGTGAAGCGCCCAATGCGATTACCGATGACATGCTTGCTGGGATGCAGGCCCCCGATAACGCGTGGGTTGAGCACGATCGCGCCCGTGCATTGTCACGGGTGATGCAGGCGGCCAAAGCTGACGATATCGTGCTGGTCGCGGGCAAAGGCCATGAAGACTACCAAGTCCTTGCCGACGGCAAAGTGCATTATTCCGACCGTGAAACCGTGGCTGCGTTACTGAAGGAGTTACCATGATTACCACCGCACTCACAATTTTTGCTGATGTTTTGGCCGCGCAATGGCACGGTGTGGACACCCCGCCGACGCTTGATGTTGCCGCGATCACCACAGATACCCGACAGGTGTCTGAAGGCGCGCTATTTGTGGCGTTGAAAGGCGAACGGTTTGATGGGCACGACTTTGCAGAACAAGCCAAGCAGGCGGGCGCTGTGGCTCTGGTGGTATCGACGCCGCTGGATATCGACTTGCCGCAATTGGTGGTCAACGATACCCGTATCGCACTGGGCCAGCTGGGCGCGTGGGTTAAAGGGCAGTGTCAGGTTCCTACCATCGCGATTACAGGCAGCTGTGGCAAAACCACGGTCAAAGAAATGCTCGCGTCCATTTTGTCGCGCAAAGGGAAGACCTTGGCCACCGCAGGCAATTTTAATAACGATATCGGGGTGCCGCTCACCTTGTTTCGTCTCACACCCGATCATGACTATGCCGTGATTGAGCTAGGTGCGAACCATATCGGTGAAATTGCATACACCACATCGCTTGTCAAACCGGATATTGCCATGGTGACCAACCTTGCGGCTGCCCATCTTGAAGGGTTTGGCTCGCTAGAGGGGGTCGCGACCGCCAAAGGTGAAATTTATCAAGGCCTGCCTCAAGGCGGTATAGCGCTGGTTAACGCGCAAAGCCATGGCGGTGAGAAATGGCAAGCCGTGCTGGCAGACAAAAACGTGATTCAGGTGACTGAGCAAGCGGCTGCGCCTTTGCAACTGGTGGAGAGCGAGCTGGTCGAGGCGGGCTGCTACCGCTTAGTGTTCAGTGACGGCGAGCAGCAATCTACGGTGACGTTACCGCTGCCCGGCAAACACAATATTACCAACGCATTGATGGCCGGTTGTGCCGCGATGCAGTTACCGGGCGTGACCTTAGAGGACGTTACTCAAGGACTTGCGGCGATGAAAAATGCCGCAGGCCGCACTGAGGTGAGTGAGCCGCGTGCCGGACTCCGCCTGATTGACGATACCTACAATGCCAGCGTTCCGGCGATGAAATCCGCCATCGACGTGCTTGCCAGTTATTCTGGCGAGCGTTGGTTGATTTTAGGCGATATGGCCGAGCTAGGGCAGTACAGCGAACAAATGCACCGAGAAGTGGGTGAGCACGCCGCCAAGGCGGGGCTGACGCAGGTGTTTACCACAGGAACCGATAGCCGTGTGATCAGTGAATGCTGTCACGGCCGTCATTTTGACTCAAAAGACGCGCTGATCGCGCATGTAGTAACCATGATGAAAACACATAATCCCGACACCATTTTGGTCAAAGGCGCCCGAGGTATGGCGATGGAGGCGGTTGTTGCCGCCATTAAGGAGGCCTGCTGATGCTGGTATGGTTAGCTGAGGCATTGCAGGGCTTTTTCCCGTCGATGCGACTGTTTGAATATTTGACCTTTCGCGCCATTGTGAGTGCGTTAACTGCGCTTGTGTTCTCGTTATGGATGGGGCCGCGACTGATTAAATATCTGCAATCGATGCAGATTGGCCAAGTGGTACGAGAAGAAGGGCCCGAATCGCACTTTAGCAAGCGTGGTACACCGACTATGGGCGGGGTGCTTATCCTGGCCGCCATTACCCTGACCGTCTTTTTATGGGCAGATTTATCGAATCCCTATGTATGGGCGGTGATGGTAGTGTTGCTCGGGTACGGCACGGTTGGCTTTGTCGATGATTATCGCAAAGTGGTGCGCAAAAACACCGATGGCTTAATTGCACGTTGGAAGTATTTTTGGCAATCCGCCATTGCGCTAGGTGTGGCCTTTGCGCTGTATGCGCATGGCAGTGACACCGCTGCGACGCAACTGGTTGTGCCCTTTTTCAAAGATGTGATGCCTCAACTGGGGCTGTTTTATATCGTCTTTACCTATTTTGTGATTGTTGGCACCAGCAATGCGGTGAACCTAACCGATGGGTTGGATGGTCTCGCGATTTTGCCGACAGTGATGGTCGCGGGAGGCTTTGCGTTTATTGCGTGGGCAACGGGGAATGTGAACTTTGCCAGCTATCTGCATATCCCTTACATCAAATACAGCAGTGAGCTGGTGGTGGTGTGTGCCGCCATCGTCGGTGCTGGCTTAGGCTTTTTGTGGTTTAACACCTATCCAGCTCAAGTATTCATGGGCGATGTCGGCTCGTTGGCACTCGGTGGCGCGCTAGGCACCATTGCTGTCTTGGTACGCCAAGAATTGCTGTTGATCATCATGGGCGGCGTGTTTGTGATGGAAACCGTGTCGGTGATCTTGCAAGTCGGTTCTTATAAATTGCGAGGACAGCGTATTTTCCGTATGGCACCGATTCATCATCACTATGAATTAAAAGGGTGGCCGGAGCCACGAGTCATTGTCCGCTTTTGGATTATTTCTTTGATGCTAGTGTTGATTGCACTGGCAACGCTGAAGGTACGTTAATCATGTTAACCGTGAGCCAGCGTTCGTTAACCGAGTTTGATCATATCGTGGTGATGGGTTTGGGGGTGACTGGATTATCCGTGGTGCGCTTTATTGCCCGCCATCATCCTCAGGCAACGATTCGCGTGATGGATTCGCGTCTTCAACCTCCGGGGTGTGATCAACTGCCGGCTCAGGTGACATTACATACCGGCAGCTGGCAGGAACAGTGGTTAGCCGACGCCGATCTGGTGGTGACCAACCCGGGCATTGCGCTGACGACGCCCGCGCTTGGCCCAGTTCATCAAGCGGGCATCCCCATCGTTGGCGATATTGAACTCTTTGCGTGGTATTGCGATAAGCCGGTGGTCGCTATCACCGGGTCGAACGGGAAAAGCACTGTCACCGCCTTAGTGGGCGAGATGGCCAAAGCAGCGGGTATCCGTGTGGGTGTGGGTGGCAATATCGGTGTCGCGGCGCTTGATTTACTCGACCAAGGGCATGACTTATATGTGCTGGAGCTGTCGAGCTTTCAACTGGAAACCACGGTGTCATTGGCGTTGAATGGCGCCGCGTTTTTAAACTTTTCTGAAGATCACATGGATCGTTACGACAGCTTGGCCGATTATCGCGCGGCCAAGTTACGTATTTTCGCTCACGCACACACCCGGATTGCCAACGCTGATGATAAAGCAACGCACAGTGAGCAACCTCTCGTTTTATTTGGCTTTCAGCACGGCGACTATCGTCTGATCAGCCATCAAGGCCAAGAGTGGCTCAGTGTGGAGGGTATTCCTGTTCTGCCCGTGGCCGAACTTGCGCTCGTTGGGCGTCATAATGTTGCCAATTGCTTAGCGGCAATGGCATTGGCAGACAGTGTCGGTATCGGTCGCGATGGACAAGTTCAGGCAATGCAAACCTATACTGGCTTGCCTCATCGTTGCCAGACGGTGGCAACGATCAACGGCGTAACTTGGGTGAATGATTCCAAAGCGACCAATGTGGCCAGCACGTTAGCCGCTTTGGATGGCTTAACGCTGCAAGGGCAGCTTCATCTGCTACTCGGTGGTGATGGTAAAGGTGCGGATTTTCAGGCGCTTCAACCTGTGTTGGATAAGCTGTCTGCCCAGCTATATTGCTTTGGGCAAGATGGTGACAAACTGGCTGCATTGAGCCGCTCGTCGCAGCGTTTTGATACCTTGGAGCAGGCGATTGATGTCATTGCCCAACACGTTGCACCGGGTGATATGGTGCTATTGTCACCAGCCTGTTCGAGCCTCGATCAGTTCGCCAACTTTATGGCACGTGGCGATGCCTTTGCCGATGCTGTCAAACAACTAACCGTGAGTGATGCCCGATGATACGCACTTGGCCCAAACAGTGTTGGTCTTGGCTGCGCACCCCATCGCCGGGTGTGCTCTATGATCGTCAACTTGTTTGGGTATCACTGTTATTGATGGTGATTGGTCTGGTGATGGTGACGTCGGCGTCTATCCCGGTCGCCCTTCGCTTGGCCGATGCCCCATTTTTATTTGCGAAACGGCACGCGATGTATCTCACGGTAGCCGTGATAGCGGCTGTGGTGGTGATGTATATTCCCGTACGGCTTTGGCAAAAATACAGTGGTTGGATGCTATTGCTGTCATCGGTGTTGCTGTTGGCCGTGTTAGCCATCGGGCGCTCGGTCAACGGCGCAGCGCGCTGGATCTCCATTGCTGGGATCAATGTTCAGCCTGCGGAGATTGCCAAGTTATCTCTATTTGTTTTTTTGGCAGGATACCTCGTCCGTCGTCATGGTGAGGTGCGCGAGCACTTTCGTGGCTTTGCGAAGCCGCTTGCGGTGCTGTTGTTATTTGCAAGCTTACTCCTTGCCCAGCCCGATTTAGGCTCAGTGGTGGTGATGTTTGTGACCACGGTGGGTATGTTGTTTATTGCCGGCGCCAAATTGTGGCAATTTATCGCGCTGCTGGTGGCAGGGCTTACGCTGGTGGGAGGCTTGATCATTGCAGAGCCTTATCGGGTGCGGCGTGTTACCGCTTTCCTTGACCCTTGGCAAGACCCGTTTGGCAGTGGCTATCAGCTCACCCAATCGTTAATGGCGTTTGGACGCGGTGATTGGTTTGGGCAAGGCTTGGGCAACTCGATTCAAAAATTGGAGTACTTGCCAGAAGCGCATACCGACTTTGTGTTCGCCGTGATTGCCGAAGAGCTAGGGCTGGTGGGCGTTAGTGTCATTTTGGTTTTAATTTTCTGCTTGGTCTTTAAAGCCTTATTTATTGGCAGACGTTGCCTTGAACAAGAACAATTGTTTGGTGGCTTTCTCGCCTTTGGTATCGGGATTTGGTTTGCGTTTCAAACCATGGTGAATGTGGGCGCTGCCGCGGGCATGCTGCCGACCAAGGGGCTGACGCTGCCTCTGATCAGTTATGGCGGTTCCAGCCTTTTGATCATGGCAATGGCGGTCGCCCTGCTGTTACGTATCGACCATGAGTACCGTTTAGCCACGGCCCAAGCCCATCAAATCAAGCATTATCAGGATAAAATTCAACACGATGAGCAGTAAACGTTTATTGGTAATGGCGGGGGGAACCGGTGGACATGTGTTTCCCGGCCTCGCGGTCGCCAAATATTTAGAGCAACAAGGCTGGCAGATCCGTTGGTTGGGTACTGCGGATCGCATGGAAGCGGATCTGGTTCCCAAACACGGCATTGATATTGAGTTTATTCGTGTCAAAGGCTTGATCGGTTCGGGCCTGATCCGCAAGCTGCGTGCGCCGTGGATGATCCTCAGCGCCATTTGGCAAGCGCGCCAAATCATTAAGCGCTACCAACCCGATGCGGTGTTGGGCATGGGCGGATACGTGAGTGGCCCCGGCGGCATCGCTGCTTGGCTCAGTGGTGTACCTGTGGTGCTTCATGAACAGAATGCGGTGGCTGGGTTAACCAACCAATGGTTGGCGAAAGTGGCTAAGCAAGTACTGCAAGCCTTTCCGGGAGCGTTTGAGGGTAAGCCTGTGGTCGGCAATCCGGTGCGCCGTGATGTGTGCACCTTGCCCTCACCGACAGCACGCTTTCGTGACCGCAACGGACCATTGCGTATTCTGGTGATGGGCGGCAGCCAAGGTGCGCGCATATTAAACCAAACCGTGCCTGTTGCGGTGGCAAAAACGGCGCAGCCGGTCATGGTGCGACACCAAGCCGGGAAAGGAAACGCGCAAAGCACAGAAGCGGCGTATCACGCAGAGGGAGTTACCGATGCGACCGTGACCGAGTTTATTGATGATGTTGCTAGTGCTTATGCTTGGGCCGATGTGGTGATTTGTCGCAGTGGCGCTTTGACGGTCTCGGAACTCGCAGCAGCCGGTGTGGGGGCGATCTTTGTGCCCTTTATGCATGCTGACCGTCAGCAAGCACTAAACGGTGATTACTTGGTTGAACGTGATGCAGCACTGATGATTGAACAGCCATCACTGACAGCCGCCACGCTGGCTGAGACAATTGACGGCTTAGACCGAGCGCGCCTCCTTACGATGGCGAACGCTGCGCGTGATGCCGCGATCATTGATGCGGATGCACGTGTGGCACAAGTGATTGCCGAACAAGCAAAATAATAGAGAAAAGATGAATGGGTAAATTGGATAATCAGCAGCTAGAAAAACTTCGCACCATGATCCCGGAAATGCGTCGGGTGAAACGGATCCACTTTGTGGGCATCGGCGGTGCGGGGATGTGTGGTATTGCTGAAGTGCTGATTAATGAAGGTTACCAAATAACCGGCTCGGATCTTGCACAAAATGTGGTCACCGAGCGTTTGGCATCCATGGGGGCAGAGATCTTTATCGGTCATCAAGCCAGTCATATCGAGAAAGCAAGCGTGGTGGTGGTCTCTACCGCCATCAAGCCCGATAATCCGGAAGTGGTCGCGGCAAAATCGCTCCGCATTCCGGTAGTTCGTCGTGCCGAAATGTTGGCTGAATTGATGCGATATCGGCACGGTATTGCCGTTGCCGGCACCCATGGTAAAACCACGACCACCGCATTAGTGACCCAGATTTATTCGGAAGCCGGTTTAGATCCCACTTTTGTCAATGGTGGATTAGTCAAAAGTGCTGGCACCAACGCGCGTTTGGGGAGTAGCCGATATTTGATTGCGGAAGCGGACGAAAGCGATGCCTCCTTTTTGCATTTACAACCTATGGTCGCCATCGTCACCAATATTGAAGCCGACCATATGGATACCTACGGCGGCAACTTTGAAACGCTAAAGCAAACCTTTATTGATTTTCTTCACAATCTGCCGTTTTACGGGTTAGCGGTGGTGTGTATTGATGACCCTGTGGTGCGCGCCCTGATCCCATCGATTGGTCGCCAAGTGATCACCTATGGCTTTTCTGATGATGCCGATGTGCGTTTGCACGATTATCACCAAAAAGGTCAGCGCGGGATTTTTAAAGTCACCCGTCCGGGACGCGAGACCTTGACCATAGAGCTCAATATTCCGGGACAACACAACGCATTAAACGCCAGTGCCGCGATTGCTGTCGCGACCGAAGACGGGGTGGATGACGCTGCGATTGTGCGTGCGCTTGCCAGTTTTGAAGGAACAGGACGTCGTTTCGACCAACTGGGCGAATTCCCTGTCGAGCAAGGAACGGCGTTATTGGTTGATGATTATGGTCACCATCCTAGTGAAGTGGATGTCACCATTAAAGCGGCACGCGCTGGCTGGCAAGATCACCGTTTGGTGATGATCTTTCAGCCGCACCGATACAGCCGTACCCGCGATCTCTATGATGATTTTGCCAATGTGCTGGAAAACGTGGATGTGCTGTTGATGTTAGATGTCTATTCCGCAGGAGAAACACCGATAGCGGGGGCTGACGGTCGAAGTTTGTGTCGCAGCATTCGGGCGCGAGGCAAGCTCGATCCGATTTTTGTGCCAAATGCCGAGTCGTTACCGGCCGCACTGGCCAATGTGCTGCAAGCGAATGACTTAGTTTTAACACAAGGCGCGGGTGACATTGGTAAAGTAGCGCGAAATTTAGCGGCAATGGCGTTGGATAAAGCAAAAATGGCACAACAAAAAACAAACTGATGTGATAAAAAGCTGTGTCATAATCGGACGATCCGAATAAAAAGACGGCTTTTTTCGCATCACAGAGCAAAATTGCTCGGAACAGATCTCAGCTTATTGATACAAAGCGTCAATCAAGTTGGAGCACGAGGCGCGGGATCGCTATAATCAGTCGGTTTTTTCGCTGGGTGTGTCAAGCTTGCTCGACACAAGGCGATAACAAAGGTATGAGCATGGTAAATGCGCTCACACGCATACAAGAAACGGTGAACCTTGAACGTCAGCAATGGGCGGGATTGGTGTTTCTTACCGCAGTCATTCTTTTGATGGTGACCGGCTTTGTGCGAGTGATTGATTGGATGAGCGATGAGCAGCAGCTGCCTTTGTCTCAGTTGGTTATCGAAGGCGCTCGGACTCAGGTCAGTGATCAGCAAGTGCGCGACGCTGTGTTGTCGGTCGGCACCTTGAAAAGTTTTATGCTGCAAGATGTGAATAGCATCCAGGCAAACATCGAGGCGCTGCCTTGGGTTAAGCATGTGGCGGTTCGCAAACAGTGGCCGAACACCTTGAAAGTCCATATTACCGAGTATCAAGCGCGAGCTATCTGGAATGGACAGAAGCTGTTAACGCCTGAGGGCGAGATTTTTGATGGCACGCCGGCGGATGTTGCAGGGCAGGATCTGGTGTCTTTGCACGGTATGCCAGAGAGTGCAAAAGAGGTGCTTGCCGCCAGTGAGACTTTAAATGCGCAGCTCAATCGCATTGGCTTGTCGATTCAAGCCTTATCACTGAACGAGCGACGCTCTTGGCGTATCGTGACACGCAGCGGCATACGGATTGAGTTGGGTCGAGAAGCACGAGAAGAGCGCTTAGCGCGGTTTGTGCACCTTTACCCTGAGATACAGCAACAACAAACACCGATCGCTTACGTGGACTTACGCTATGACACAGGTGCTGCCGTAGGTTGGAAAACAGAGACGGAAGAGACGACTAGCCAAGATTAAGAGATGGTGTGAATGAATAAAGCGACAGATAAATCACTGATTGTTGGACTGGATATCGGTACGTCCAAAGTGTCTGCGCTGGTCAGTGAAGTGCTGCCAGACGGCACCATCAACGTATTGGGCGTGGGGACCAGCCCGTCTCGTGGCATGGATAAAGGTGGCGTCAACGACCTAGAATCTGTGGTCAAATCCGTCCAGCGTGCGGTGAATGAAGCAGAAATGATGGCGGATTGCCAAATCAGTTCTGTGTATCTTTCTTTGTCAGGAAAGCACATTCACTGCCAGACTGAAAGAGGGATGGGTACGATTTCCGATGAGGAAGTGACCCAAGATGACGTTGACAATGTGATCCACACTGCCAAGTCAGTGAAGATTAGTGATGAGCAACGCGTGCTCCATGTGATCCCACAAGAATATAAAATTGACTATCAAGAAGGGATCAAAAACCCAGTGGGGTTGTCAGGTGTGCGTATGGAAGCCAGTGTGCACCTCATCACATGTCACAATGACACGGCAAAAAATATTGAGAAAGCGGTTGAACGCTGTGGTCTTAGAGTTGATCAACTGATTTTCTCCGGCTTGTCAGCAAGCCATGCGGTGATTACACCGGACGAACGTGAGCTGGGTGTCTGCGTTGTCGATATTGGCGGTGGTACCATGGATCTCGCAGTTTGGACGGGAGGCGCGCTGCGCCACGCAGAGGTTATCCCTTATGCGGGGAACGTGATTACCAGCGACATTGCTTACGCGTTCGGAACACCGCTTGCCGACGCAGAAGACATTAAAGTGAAGTATGGCTGCGCACTTAGCGAATTGGTCAGCAAGGATGCCAAAGTCAATGTGCCCAGTGTGGGCGGACGCCCGTCACGGACATTGCAGCGCCAGACACTGGCAGAAGTGATTGAGCCACGTTGTTCTGAGCTGTTGGGATTGGTCAATCAGAAGCTGGTTGCCATTCAAGACAAGCTACGCAGTGAAGGCGTGAAGCACCAGTTAGCCGCAGGCATTGTACTGACTGGCGGTGCGGCACAGATGCACGGTTTGGTCGAATGTGCTGAGCGTGTGTTTCAGAATCAAGTACGAGTTGGGCAGCCTGTGGGTGTCACCGGATTAACCGACTATGTACAAGCACCATGTTATGCAACAGCGGTTGGGCTTTTGCATTACGGCAAAGAAAACTTGCTGACAGAAACGAGTGAACCAGAGCAAAAGCGGGCTGTTGCCAGTTGGGTAAGCAAGCTGAGTAGCTGGTTTAAGAAAGAATTTTAACCCTGATGCGAACAGGAAGGACGGAGAGAACTCATGTTTGAACCGATGATGGAAATGTCTGACGATGCGGTAATTAAAGTCGTTGGCATTGGCGGTGGCGGCGGTAACGCTGTCGAGCATATGGTACGTGAGTCAATCGAAGGCGTTGACTTCATTAGTATTAACACTGACGCCCAAGCGTTGCGTAAAAGTAGCGTTGGCACCGTCATTCAAATTGGTGGTGACATCACCAAAGGCCTAGGCGCGGGGGCAAACCCTCAAGTAGGTCGAGATTCTGCCCTTGAAGATCGCGATGCGATTAAAGCTGAGCTCGAAGGTGCCGATATGGTATTTATCGCAGCAGGAATGGGCGGCGGTACTGGGACAGGTGCAGCACCTATCATCGCAGAAATTGCGAAAGAAATGGGTATCCTCACCGTTGCAGTGGTCACCAAACCATTTAGCTTCGAAGGTAAGAAGCGACTGGCCTTTGCTGAGCAAGGAATTGAAGAGCTGTCTAAGAATGTTGACTCGCTTATCACGATTCCTAACGAAAAACTGCTCAAAGTACTGGGTCGTGGCATAACCTTACTAGATGCGTTTGCGAAAGCGAATGATGTACTTCGTAACGCGGTGCAAGGTATTGCTGAGCTGATTACCCGTCCGGGCCACATTAACGTCGACTTTGCGGATGTCCGCACTGTGATGTCAGAGATGGGGCACGCCATGATGGGAAGCGGGGTTGCTACGGGAGAAGACCGAGCAGAAGAAGCGGCTGAAATGGCCATTTCTAGCCCGCTACTTGAGGACATCGACTTAGCAGGCGCACGCGGTGTGCTGGTGAACATTACCGCAGGTTTCGATATGCGTCTCGATGAATTCGAGACGGTCGGTAACACGGTTAAAGCGTTCGCCTCTGATAATGCGACTGTCGTGATTGGTACCTCGATGGATCCGGAAATGAGCGACGAGCTGCGAGTGACTGTGGTGGCAACGGGGATTGGCAACGAACGTAAGCCAGATATTACCTTGGTGACCAACGCACAGTCTGGGCAAGCACCGGCCGAGCCGAAAAAGGCACAGCCTTTGCAAGAAAAATCTCAGGCGGCAACGCCTGCGGCAAAAGAGCAGCCAGCTGCGTCGTCGTCAAACGCGGCGCCAAAATCGCAGACCGAGCATGATTATCTCGATATTCCTGCGTTTCTACGTAAGCAAGCTGACTAGTGCCAGTGCTTGGTTTGTAGCCAGCGATGTGCTATCATCACGCTCCCTTTGTCTAAGGTGACAGGGTAATGAGTGACGCAGAGCACACTTTTTTGAGAAAAAGTTGAGATAAGCCGATGATAAGACAGCGAACATTAAAAAGTATTGTCGAAACGACCGGTGTGGGCCTCCACTCTGGGCGTAAGGTTACGCTTACTCTGCGTCCGGCTCCTGCGAACACCGGCGTGATTTATCGCCGTACCGATATGGAGCCGCCGGTTGACTTTCCGGCTGATCCAGCGGATGTACGCGACACCATGCTGTGTACCGCGCTCGTCAATGACGAAGGCGTGCGTATCTCGACTGTCGAGCATTTAAGTGCCGCGATTGCCGGTATGGGCATCGATAACATTATTATCGAGGTCAATGCGCCAGAAATCCCGATTATGGATGGTAGCTCAAGCCCATTCATCTTCTTGCTGCAATCTGCCGGTATTGAAGTACAAAACGCACCAAAACGATTCATTCGCATTAAAAAACCTGTTCGCATTGAAGACGGCGACAAATGGGCAGAGCTGGTGCCGTATAACGGTTTCCGCCTCGATTTTGCCATCGACTTCAACCATCCTGCGATTGAATCAGAGCAACAAAATTTGGTGATGGACTTCTCGACACAGTCGTTTATCAAAGATATCAGTCGTGCGCGAACCTTTGGGTTTATGCGCGACATTGAATACCTACAATCACAGAACCTGTGTTTGGGCGGCAGCTTTGATTGCGCCATTGTTCTGGATGACTACCGCATCTTGAATGAAGAAGGTCTGCGCTTTGATAACGAATTAGTGAAGCACAAAGTGTTGGATGCAATTGGCGACCTATACATGTGTGGTCATAGCATCATCGGTGAAATGCGCGCCTATAAATCGGGCCATGCACTGAACAACCAGCTGCTGCGTGCGGTGTTGGCGGATCAAGAAGCGTGGGAGTGGGTGACGTTTGAAGAAACGGAAAAATCACCGGTTGCCTTTGCTGACCCAGATATGGTGCTTGCGTAATACTTGCACCTAAATAGGGCAGAGCTGCCTTGTCATGGTAAGTTGCTCAGCACCCTATTAAATCAAGCCAGAGTCACGACTCTGGCTTTTTTGTGTCTGTCGCTAGCTTGGCTAAGGCTTCTAAACGCGCTTTTAACTTTGGTGAGGCACATTGCCCCAGCTCATGCAGTAACTCACCCGAGGCTTTACTCAAATGACGCGTGGGTGTGGCGGCATCTTCTTCTTTATCCACGGCGGCCAAGGCTGGATTAATTTTCACTTCAATGGTGGTGAGACTGGCGAGGCCTTTTTGCCTTAATACAGACAAAAGGTGTTGGCGCTCGTAATTGAGCCGCATAGCCCAAGCTGCGCTGCCAGCTTCAACCACGAGCACGCCCTCACGATAGTTTGCTACCCGGCAAGCCTTAGAGGTTTCGCCCGGCAACAAGGCCAAGATCAACTTATTCAGCTTGGCGAGCTCAACAGCGCGTTGAGCGATATTGTTGTTGTCGCTCTCCAAGAGGTGCAACGTAGAGCGGGGTCGGTGATCTCGCATGGCTATTGTCTTTTTTATCGTCAATTCGGTGCGTGAACAGTCGCACAGCGTCTAATTTTTCCTAATTGATCCTATCTGTCCCTGATTATTCATAGGATGTCGGTCCAATTTCCCTTATTATAAGTGACCGAATCATTCACAGGTAAGTGTCGCATGGGTAGAGCGACAGGCATAGTGTTTTCAATGCAGCCTGTTAATTTCACAATCAGCTTCGCGGAAAATAAGTTGTTAAGCGGCACTGTCCGCCCTTGAATTCTTTCCGATTTGGCTCCACCTAATAAAGATGCGCGCATTGGCATCTTCTGTCGAATCGATGAACCATAGCCTATCCGCGTTGAACTGAATGCACACCAGCATCATTGCTGTGCAGCTGCCGCCCATGTGGGAAGACCATTAAAAAGAGTACCGGCAACGCCATGTTATCGAAAATCCTGACTAAAGTTATCGGAAGCCGTAATGACCGCACTTTGCGTCGGCTGCGAAAAGTCGTTGATGAAATCAACAAGCTAGAGCCCCAATTTGAATCCCTCAGTGATGATGCGCTAAAAGCGAAAACCGTCGAATTCCGAGAGCGTCTCGACCAAGGCGCCAGCTTGGACGATCTGCTTCCTGAAGCCTTTGCCACCGTCCGCGAAGCATCTAAGCGTGTGTTTGGTATGCGCCACTTCGATGTTCAGCTGATCGGGGGCATGGTGCTGCACAGTGGCCAGATTGCAGAAATGCGCACCGGTGAAGGTAAAACCCTGACGGCGACCTTGCCGTCTTATTTGAATGCACTGACAGGCAAATCCGTGCATATCGTTACCGTCAACGACTACTTGGCGCAACGTGACGCGGAAACAAACCGTCCGCTATTCGATTTTCTTGGCATGACGGTCGGCGTGAATGTGCCGAACATGCCACCGGAAGCGAAGAAAGCCGCTTACGCGTGTGACATTCTTTACGGAACCAACAACGAATTTGGTTTCGACTACCTGCGCGACAACATGGCGTTTCGTGCGGAAGATCGCGTGCAGCGCGATCGCTACTTCTCAATTGTCGATGAGGTGGACTCCATCTTGATTGATGAGGCGCGTACACCACTGATTATTTCAGGGCCAGCAGAAGATAGCTCAGAAATGTATCAGCGGATCAACGCGTTGATCCCTCAGCTCGAAAAGCAAGACGAAGAAGACTCAGAAGAATATCGTGGCGATGGGCATTACACCGTCGATGAGAAAGCCAAACAGGTCTACATGACCGAAAACGGCCAAGAGTTTGTCGAAGAGCTGCTAAAGAAAAACGGCTTGATGGCAGAAGACGATACACTGTATTCGCCCGCGAATATTAGCTTGTTGCACCATATTAACGCCGCACTCCGTGCCCATGTGCTGTTTGAGCGCGACGTAGATTACATTGTTAAAGAAGACGAAGTGATCATCGTTGATGAGCACACCGGCCGTACCATGCCGGGACGTCGTTGGTCTGAAGGGTTACACCAAGCGGTGGAAGCCAAAGAAGGGGTGAAAATCCAAAACGAGAACCAGACACTGGCCTCGATCACCTTCCAGAACTTCTTCCGACTCTATGAAAAGCTGTCAGGGATGACAGGGACCGCGGACACCGAAGCCTTTGAGTTCCAGTCGATTTATGGATTGGATACCGTGGTTATTCCGACCAACCGCCCGATGGTGCGTAAAGATCATGCTGATCAGGTTTATATGACCGAGCGTGAGAAATTTGCCGCGATTATTGAAGACATTAAAACGCGAGCGAAAGCAGGCCAGCCGGTACTCGTCGGGACCGTCTCGATTGAAAAATCAGAGCTTCTTTCTAATGCGCTGAAAAAAGATGGCATCAAGCACCAAGTCCTCAACGCGAAATTCCACGCCCACGAAGCCGAAATCGTTGAACAAGCCGGTTATCCGGGCACCGTGACGATTGCAACCAACATGGCCGGTCGTGGTACGGATATTGTTCTAGGCGGTAGCTGGAAGCAGGTACTGGGTGATATTGACGAGCCAACAGACGCACAAGTCGAAGCGGCGAAAGAGAAATGGCAGCAACTCCACGACCAAGTGGTTGAGGCGGGTGGCCTGCACATTATTGGTACGGAGCGTCACGAGTCACGCCGTATTGATAACCAGCTTCGTGGTCGTGCTGGTCGTCAAGGTGACCCAGGTTCGACGCGTTTTTATCTGTCGATGGAAGACTCACTGATGCGCATTTTTGCCTCAGAAAAAGTCTCTAACATGATGAAACGCCTCGGGATGGGTGAAGGTGAAGCGATTGAACACCCTTGGGTGAACAAGGCGATTGAAAACGCGCAACGTAAAGTAGAAGGACGTAACTTCGACATTCGTAAGCAGCTGCTGGAATTCGATGATGTGGCCAACGATCAGCGTAAAGTGGTCTACGAATTGCGTGACGCGCTGCTGGTTTCCAGCGATATCAGTGAAATGATTGAGCATAACCGTGAAGATGTGGTGAATGCACTGGTTAGCCAATATATTCCGCCGCAATCGTTGGAAGAAATGTGGGATATTGCCGGCCTAGAGCAGCGCTTAAAAGCAGACTTTGATATCGAATTGCCTATCCAACAATGGTTGGATGAAGACGACAAGCTGTATGAAGAATTATTGCGTGAGCGAATTCTGTCATCGCTGATTGATGTCTATAAGAGCAAAGAAGCGGCGGTGGGTGCTGAAACACTGCGCAACTTCGAAAAAGCGGTCATGCTGCAAACTTTGGATACGCTGTGGAAAGAGCATTTGGCGGCGATGGATCACCTGCGCCAAGGTATCCACCTGCGCGGCTATGCGCAAAAGAATCCGAAGCAGGAGTACAAGCGTGAATCGTTCGAGCTGTTTGAAGACATGCTAGAAGCGCTAAAAACCGACGTGATCACCACACTCAGCCGCGTTCGTGTGCAACAGCCTGATGACGTTGAGCGTATGGAAGCGGAGCGTCAAGCACGTGCAGAGCAAGCGGCTCGCCAACAGCAAGTGAATCATGCCAAAGCCGATAACCCACTCAGTGACGGCGAGGCGAATGTTTCAGGCAACGAAACTGTGGTGCGCGATGGACGAAAAGTTGGCCGTAATGAGCCGTGTCCATGCGGATCAGGGAAGAAATTTAAACAATGTCACGGTAAAATCTAACCCTGACTATGTATGACTAAAAAGGCCGTTCAGCGGCCTTTTTTTATACCCCAAGACGCGCGTTCGCTGACGTGCTTGCATCCATATCAACAGACAGTGGATAGCGCGTAGGCGGTAGTAAGTAGGAGTATTCATGAAACGGGTAAGTATTGCCGCTGGTGTGATTGTTAATGCCGCGCAAGATAAGATATTTATTACACGTCGCCATGCAGATGTGCACCAAGGCGGAAAGTGGGAATTCCCCGGCGGAAAAATTGAAGCCAACGAGACACCGCGCCAAGCCGTGGTGCGGGAGCTGCGTGAAGAAGTGGGAATTGATGCCACCGACGTCAGCCCCTTTATTTCGCTAGACTTTGATTTTCCAGATAAAGCGTTAAGCTTTGATTTTTTCTTAGTCAGTCGCTTTGAAGGGGAACCGCAAGGGCAGGAAGGTCAGCATGGTGAGTGGGCACCGATTGCGCGTTTATCCGAGTATACCTTCCCTGAAGCGAATGACGCGGTGCTTGAGAAAATCCGTGCTCGATTTTAAGCACGGATCGTTCGTCTTGGCAGGTGGAGATTACTCCGCCTGTCCTTCTGACCACAGGTCGTCATCAGAGCTGTCTGGTGCACCGGGAATCGCCTTTTCTTCATTGGCCCATTCTCCTAAATCAATCAACTGACAACGTTTGCTGCAAAACGGGCGATGCGGGCTGATTTCGCCCCAAACAACAGGTTGTTGGCAGGTTGGACATTTCACCACCGCGGGGGTATCACTCACGCTCATCTCCTTAACAGACACTGATAAATACCGGCATATTGTCGGCGACCTCGCGATCATCGTCAAATGGCATAAAACGGATCGCAAAACGGTTTTTGTGTCCTGAAACTAACGGATAAACGCCCAGATCGGGGTTAACCTGAATCCGGATCAGGCACGCGCCATCAGCGTCTTGTTGATAGAAGCCTTGCTTAACCTCGACATGCCCACCTTGTGCGCTTTCTCGGGTCAGTTGCAACCAAAATGCTAGGGCATGACGCAGCGGTGATAGTGTGGCGAGCCAGCCATTAATCGCGTTTTGGCGGGCGGCCAAAGGCTGATGTAACCAATAGTGGAAAATGGGTAAATCAAAACTACAGCTGCCACCGGGAATGGAGAATCGCTGTTTGATGCTGGTCAGGAAGCGATCTTCGCGTAGCGCTTGGCCAAAACGCTTGGCTTGCAAGACCGCACGTTGGTGCTCGGCCAATTGCTCGAGCAGTTGTTGCAGCTGCTGTTGATCGACCTGTGGCACATGCGCCCAAGCGTTGAGCTTTTTCTTGAGCTTATCCAAATCCTTGGCAAGATCCGCTTTCACTTGCACTTGTTCGAGAATTTCCAGCAAATCAAATAGACTGCGGAAAAATTGAATATGGTGGCAAGGGGCCGATAATCCGCTCACTTCGTCCAATTGATCGAGCAGGTACTCTAGGCGCAAATAAATTCGCACCTGTTCATTGAGTGGGTGTTCATACAAAGTGAGGCTGGTCATAAATGTTTCGCGATCCTATCCGGTTACTCCCCGGTGTGATGTTGGGCGGCCAAGGTTAAATACGTCTGGTGTAAGGCATCAATCTGGTGTTGGAGTTCCGTCTCTGGTTGATCATTGTTGATGATGTCGTCGGCGACCGCAAGTCGCTGCGCACGGGTTGCTTGGGCAGCCAGAATGGCATCCACTTGCTGGCGGCTCACGCCGTCTCGCTTTAATGTCCGTGCAATTTGGGTTTGCTCATCAACATCGACCACCAAAATGCGATCCGCTAATGCCATAAGGTTATTTTCCACCAATAACGGCACCACAAGCAAACAGTAGGAAGAGCGTGCTTGCGCGCAAGCGCTGATCATCTGGGTACGGATCATTGGGTGCAGTAAGTCATCCAACCACCGTTTGTCGTCTGGGTGTGAAAAGACCCGCTCTCTGAGCCAAGCGCGATTCAATTGCCCATCGGGCAGCAGGGCTGATTCACCAAAGCGCGCGGCGATTGCCGCAAGCCCTTCACTGCCAACCGCCACCACATCGCGTGCAATCACATCTGCATCAATCACCTCAATGCCTTTGGCCGCAAACTGGTTGGCAACCGTGGTTTTGCCGCTACCGATACCACCAGTAAGCCCAATCACTAATCCCATTAACGCACTCCCAATAGTTGTGAAAGGTACCAGTGTAACAGGCCATCCCCCCACAGGAGGCAGACCCAGCCGGCGATCGCAATAAAAGGACCAAAGGCGAAAGGTTGCTGCAGCCCTTGCTGCTGACGGCGGAGTAGGATCGCGCCAATCACGGCGCCACTTAATGAGGCCAGCAGGATCAATAGCGGCAGTACTTGCCATCCCAGCCACGCCCCCAAGGCGGCAAAGAGCTTAAAGTCGCCATAGCCCATGCCTTCTTTGCCGGTGGTGAGCTTAAAGGCCCAAAAGAGGCTCCAAAGGCTGACATAACCGACCATGGCACCAATGACACTCTCACTGAGGGTGACGGGGCTGATGCCGATCAGCGCAAGGCCGATGCCGGACCACATCAAGGGTAAGGTGAGTTGATCGGGCAGCAGCAGGGTTTCCCAATCAATCAAGGTTAAGGCTAACAACACTAAACTAGCCGCCATCACCGCGATGGCCCATGTCGGGGAGGTGAAAAGCCATGCGGGGAACATGCAAAGTATCGCGCCGGTCAGCTCCACCAATGGATAGCGTTTACTGATGGGATGTTGGCAATGGCGGCAGCGGCCTTTTAAAGCCAGCCAACTGAGTAGCGGAATATTGTCATACCAGCGAATGGTTTGCTCACAGGCCGGACAGTGAGACGCGGGAAGGCACAAATCAAAACGCTGCCCATCGGGGGCCTCAATGTTTGCATCAGGAAAGGTGGCTAAGCATTCTTGGCGCCAACGACGCGCCATCATGATCGGCAAACGTGCGATGACCACATTTAAAAAGCTACCGATAATCAGGCCGAATAGGCCGGCAAGAACGATGAATAACGGCGATGAGAATATCAACATGGGACCTTCTGGGTATAAACCTTGTGCGCATCATAGCGCCTTGTGGCGAGAGACTCTATCTTGGCTAGCCAAGAACGGACATCAGATTGAAAATCGGTAAATACATGGCCACCACCAAGCCGCCAATCAATAGCCCCAGCACTAAAATTAACAGGGGCTCGATGATTTTACCGAGGTTGTCCACGGTGTTATCGACTTCGGCTTCATAGATTTGCGCGATGCGGTTGAGCATATTATCGAGTGAGCCCGACTCTTCGCCAATCATCACCATTTGGGTCACCATCACAGGGAAGCTGTCGCTGTCACGCAGTGCTTGGTGGAGTGGAATCCCCGTTGCGGTGTGCTGATACACTGCATTAAGCGCGTGAACATAATAAGCGTTGGTCATGGATTTTGTTGCCGCTTGTAAGCCAGAAAGTAACGGAATACCAGCACTAAAGGTGGTGGCGAGGGTACGAGAAAATTTGGCAATGCAGGCTTTACTCACCACTTCACCAATGACGGGCAGTCGCAGTAGCCAGCGATCATAGTAATAGTGGTAAGTCGCGTTTTTACGCTGCAGCAATTGGTGGGCAGCGGCAAGGCCCGTCATCATCAGTGTGATGGTCAATGCGTGTTGGCTCACGATGTCGGATAAGGCGAGCACTTGTTGTGTCAGCCAAGGTAGCTCGGCGCCGAAGGAGTCAAAAATATGTTTAAACTTCGGGATCACGAATACCAGCAGATAGGCACTCACTCCCAAGGCCACGCTGATCACTATGCTGGGATAGATCATGGCTTTAATCACTTTACTGCGAAGCTGCGCCTGTTTTTCACGATACAAGGTTAAACGGGCAAAGACCTGCGGCAACTGCCCGGTTTGCTCGCCTGTTGCGACCAGATCGCAGTAGAAGCGATCAAACAAGGGACTCGCTTGCGCCAACGCATCGCTTAAACTGGTGCCCGCTTCGAGTTGCTGGCGAATATGACGCACCAGCAAGCGCATCTCGGCTTTGACCTGATTGAGCGCGATGAGGTTGAGGGCCTGTACGATAGGGATCCCAGACTCTAGCAGGGTGGTGAGATCGCGGGAAAACTGAGTGATATCTGCCGCTTTGGCTTTGTGACGACGCTGCTGAAAGCTCGATAGTCGACGGCGAATGATGCGTGTGGGCAAGATCGATTGGCTCGCCAGCTGTTGGCGAGCATCCTGCTCGGTATAGGCGAACACCTGGCCTTTTTTGTCGCCGCCTGCAGCGGCTTGGCGCCAATGAAAGAGAAACAGCGTGGGTTTGGCCATGAAGACTCCTTAGGCAAGCTGAATAACGCGAGTAAGCTCTTGAATGCTGGTGATCCCTTGATTGAGTTTGGCAATCCCGGACTCGGCCAATCGCCACATCCCTTCCTCCGTCGCCAGTTGGGTCAGTTCGATGGCACTGGCATTGCGGTAAATGGCGCTGGCAATAGTCTCGGTGACAGGAAGCACCTCATACACCCCTGTGCGACCCTGATAGCCTTGATAACACTGATAGCAGCCGTGAGGATGAGCTTGGTACAAGGTGTTTGGGGTTAACGTCGGATAGAGGTTAGCTAAGTGCTGAAGGTGCGGATCATCAGCTGGATGCGGCTGTTTACACATCGGGCATAAACGGCGGACTAAACGTTGGGCCACCACCAAAGTTAGGGAGCAGGCAAGGTTGTAGGGGGCAATGCCCATATAAAATAAACGGGTGATACTCTCGGCGGCGGAATTGGTATGCAGGGTTGATAACACCAGATGACCGGTTTGCGCGGCCTTGATCCCGATTTCAGCGGTGTCGAGATCGCGAATTTCCCCCACCATGACCACATCGGGATCTTGGCGCAAAAATGCACGGAGTGCGGTGGCAAAATCTAAACCAATGGCCGTATTAACGTTGACTTGGTTGACGCCTTCTAGCTGGATCTCAACCGGATCTTCGACAGTAGCAATATTACGCTCGGGCTGATTGAGATACTTTAACCCACTGTACAAGGAGACGGTTTTGCCGCTGCCGGTTGGGCCGGTAAACAAAATCATGCCTTGCGGTCTATCCAATGCGTCTTGATAGTGCTGGCGTTGCCACTCGGTTAAGCCTAAATCATGCAAGGTTAATTGCTGCTGGCCATTATCCAACAGACGAACCACTACTTTCTCGCCCCAAATGGTTGGCAGGGTAGAGACGCGCATATCGACGGTATGGTCGGCGGTGAGGGTCAGCTTGATGCGCCCGTCCTGTGGCAAACGTCGTTCGGCAATATTGAGTTGGGCTAAGATTTTGAGACGGGTCGACAGTCGCCGCGAGACCCCTGCCGGAGGGTGGGCGTAGGTTTGTAATAAACCGTCTTGGCGAAAGCGAATTTGGTAGTGATGCTCAAAGGGCTCGAAATGCACGTCGGAGGCCTTTTTGCGCACCGCATCCACTAAGATCTGTTGAATGTAACGACTGATGGGCGCCTGATCGCTTTGTAGCTCGGCACTGTCCTCTTGTGGGCTATCGGTGACGGTCAGGGCCGCCAAGTCCTGATCACTGATGGTAATACCATCGCCAGTGCCATCGATATCTGCCCCGTATAAGTGGCGCAACGCAGCATCCAAATCTGGCTGACTGAGCACCACTAACCGGACATTGAGCCCAGTAGAAAAGCGAAAGTCGGCGACAGCTTCTGCGTTATCTGGATCACTGACCCCCAGTAATAGCTCTTGGCCTTGCTGAGCAAGCGGTAACACTTGATGACGCTGAATTAAATCACGCCGGTCGAGGGCATAGCAGGTGTCTTTAAACGGGTACTGATGGCTTTCTGCGAACGGAAGATGATGCAGGTTAGCGAGGGTATTGGCGAGCGCGGTGGGGTCAACCCCAGCATCGAGTATATGCGCAAGACTGAGCGAGGTATTGTCGCCAATGCCCAGCATATCGCGCTGGGCATCAGTCAATAAACCGGCTTGATACAACTGAGCGGTTGGGATCATTGGCTACTTATGCTTTTTTACATCCTTTAATATCACCAGCTTCGAAAGCTTCGCTCGTTGAGTATTTACATACCCAAGCAAGGTCGCTTTTCTCAAAGGTAATTACTGTTCCGTTAATAGAACTATTTTGAGTAAACGTTACTGTAAGCTCTGTCGATGTGGCATCTTCGCCTTCTCCACTAGCTCCTGAGACGTTGACTGTTGCCAGCTCTCCGAGATTCGCTGCGTCACCTAAGGCTGCTTTAAAGTCACTCGCTGAAGAGCCACTATTTTCATCCAAATAAAGATCTAGTCGTGTAAGGAGAGCACGGCCTGATGCTAACCCTGAGTTAAATTCGGCAATTTTCTGTTTATTAACATAAGCGGGAACAGCGATGGCAGACAGCGCTGCGATAATACCGACGACGATCAGTAACTCAATCAAGCTAAACCCTTGTTGCTTTTTCATCCTATTTCTCTCCTCGTAATCATGAGTTGCCGCAAAGTGAGTGGGCAACAATCAGTGCCAGCACTTTACGCTCGTGTGTGGCGCAGAAAAGAGGGGAAACATGAGTTTGAGAGTCAAGGATAAAACCTTGATGTAACAGTGGGTTTTTTCTGTTGCAGTGTTCGACAGACGACAAATTTTTTGTCACAGAATTGTTATAAAAAAGGCCGCGGGTAAGAGGCGGCCTCATTATCTTGCGAACAGGTGGATTACTGAAAGCGCATGGATAAATCGAGCGCGGTAACATGCTTAGTCAGCGCGCCCACGGAAATATAATCGACGCCTGTGGCGGCATAGTCGGCGAGGGTGTCCAAGGTGACGTTTCCAGATACTTCGAGGGCGACACGGCCTTGGTTGAGCGCAACCGCTTCACGCATCATGGGAATGGTAAAGTTATCCAGCATCACCACATCGGCCCCTGCATCAATGGCTTGTTGCAGCTCGGCCAAGGTTTCTGTTTCTACTTCCACTGGCTTATCGGGGTTAAGGCGACGGGCTTCTTGCACGGCATTGGCAATGCCCCCACAGGCAAGAATATGATTTTCTTTAATCAAATATGCATCGAACACCCCAATCCGATGATTATGGCCGCCACCACACGCGACCGCGTACTTCAACGCACTCCGCATTCCCGGAATGGTTTTGCGGGTGTCGAGTAATTGGGTGTGCGTGCCATTAAGCGCCGCCACATAAGTCGCCACCTTGCTCGCACAACCGGATAGCGTTTGAATAAAATTCATCGCATTGCGCTCGCCGGTCAAAATAATCCGCGAGGGGCCGTGCAGGGTGCACAAAGTTTGATTTGGTGTCACTGTGTCGCCATCTTTGACATGCCAAGTGAGCGACACGGCCCCGCCGAGTTGACGAAATACCTCATCGGCAAACGCCTGACCACAAAATACCCCAGCTTCTCGAGTGATTAAAATAGCGGTAGAGACCGAGTCGGCAGGGATCAAGCTTGCGGTAATGTCCTGACTGGGATCAATCTCTCCTCCCAAGTCTTCTCGAAGTGTCTCAGAAACTAGACGTTTTACGTCCGCATCAAGGTGCGAGGTGAGATAAGCAAAGCGGCTATCGCTATCGTGTACCGCGCGAAATGGAGAAGTTGTCGACGTCATCTTGGCTCACTGGTGCAGTCAAAAGTTGCCGAAATGATAACCTCACTGGTGATGAAATGCAGCCACTGCAGCGGTAAACTTTTTTATCGCCTTGTTTTTTGTGCATGGCCTGTCTAAATCTTGACTATACTTGGTGTCAGCACACACTTATGAGGCGCAACAATGAAACGACTATTTGCATTATGTGCCATGTTAGCCATCGCGATACTGGGGTATTGGGCGTGGCAAGGAGTGCGTGCGCCTGTCAACAACAGCAGTCCGACCGTGACGATTGCAGTATCGCTCACACCGCTTGCCGCACCCATTATCATCGCGAAGAAACAGGGTTTTTTTGCCAGCCACGGTGTGAATGTTAGCCTTTTACCGGTTCATGGTGGGGTAAAAAGTTTTAATACGCTGATGGCGGGAGAGGCCGATCTCGCGACGGTGTCGGAAACCGTCGCGATGTTTAATAGCTTTCAACGTGATGACTTTAATATCCTCGCCAGTTTTGTAGAGTCCAATAACGACGTCAAACTCTGGTCATTGACGTTGCCGATTCACCAATCGCTCGATGTGCTGGCGAATGCGCGTATTGGCGTAGTGCAATCGAGCGCCAGTGAGTTCTTCTTAGACTTAATGCTCAATCTGAATGGTCTGTCTGAGTTGCCGATAAGAAAAGCCTACTATTCCCCAGACCAACTCCCCGGCGCGTTATTGCGTGGAGAAGTCGATGCGATTTCAATTTGGGAGCCTTATGGCTATCAAGTGATGCAAGAGGCGCAACAGCGCGTATCGCAATTTAACAGTAAGGGGCTGCACAACCTCTCTTTTTTACTAGCGAGCCGAAGCCCGTTAAACATTCATCAACACCAGCGTATGCGTCAGGTGATTGCAGGGCTGAATGATGCGATTGACTATATTCATCTCCATCCCGATGAATCAAAGACAGTCGTGGCCGACTACTTGTCAATGCCCGACAACCAGCTGGCATGGCTTTGGCAAGACTATCTTTTTCGGCTTTCCTTGAGCGACGCTTTACTCCTGAGCTTAAAAAATCAAGCTATGTGGGCACGAGAAGCCGGGCTAGTGGCAGGGACGGAACCGGGCTTTCGTCGTTTGCTAAATCCTGGTCCTTTAACGGAGGCGACGCATAAGGCGAGCTTATTAAAATGAAGATAGGACAACAGTTAAGTGTCGTTGTGTACGCCTGTGCTGCGCTCACCATGATCACCTTACTTATCACCGTAGAGTTGTTTTATAAACAAACGCAGGTCCAACATCGTCTTGATGCCATTGTTTCTTTGCATTCACAAATTGATGCGGTGCGGGGAAGGCTTTGGTTATATCAACAGTACCATAGCGCGGAAACACGCCAAGATGCGTATCATGCCAACCAAACCTTGCTGCAACGCCTTCGTGAAAAAAATCGTGAATTGCCGATCCAGCCGCTCCAAGCGATTCGCCAAGCGGCACAAAGTATTGACACTTTATTAGTGTTATCGGCACGGCGTCAGAGCGATATCAATACCACGGAAAGTGCGCGATTGATGGTGTTTTCTCGCTATAACATGCTACTACAAACCATGAGTGAGGCGGCCTTCTCCATGCGTCAAGAAGCGATGCACTCTGCTGGGCAGCAACAAAAAGCCTTGCTTCTCCTCCATGGCGGGGTGCTGATCTTATTGGCGTTGTTAGTGACCGCATTAGCCACCAATACACGGCGGCGTTTCTTTCAGCGGCTTGAGGAGCTGCATGACGATGTGGCGAAAATCAAGCAAGGGGATTTAACCACTCAGCTCTCACTCGACACTTCTGATGAAATGTCTGATCTTGCCGCCCACGTTAACGAGATGAAGCGTACGTTGAAAAATACTATGGTGCGCAAAGAACAGCTTGCCGAAGAGATTGCCCAACAAACTCAGCAACTGCGAGAGCAACAGCAGCAGCTAATGTACTTAGCCGAGCATGATGAACTCACTCGACTGTTTAATCGCCGTGCGTTTGAGTCACATGTGGAGGTTGCCTTGATGCGTGCTTCACGCGCGCAAACCAAAGCCGCGTTGCTGTTTATCGATGTAAACCGATTTAAAGAAGTGAACGATACCTATGGTCACGGGGTGGGGGATGAATTGCTAAAAGTCGTTAGCCAGCGGTTAAAGCTTGCGGTGCGACGTTCGGATTTAGTCGGACGTTTAGGTGGGGATGAGTTTATTGTTTGGCTCGATTTATTGGCGGATAAACAGGCACTGCAAGAGGTGATTGAGCGTATTATCCAAGAAATGCGCGCGCCAATGGTGACCAATGGTGCAGAGCTGGAGCTTTCTCTGAGTATCGGGGTGAGCTGTTTCCCAACCGATGGACTGGAATTGCAACAATTGATGAATCAAGCTGATTCAGCCATGTATCATGCTAAAGCGAACCCAAGCGCGGGTTGCTGCTTCTATTCCAATCTGAACACCCGCGAGATAGAGTAATCGTCCAGTCCAACCATGGATAGCGGCATGTCTTTTTCAAACATCAATGATCATTGGCTGGTGGGCGCGCGCGCTTGCCCATCTCCCCACTACAATCAACGACCCGATGGGGAAGAGATTTCCTTACTGGTCATCCACAATATTAGCCTCCCGCCAGGACAGTTTGATGGCCCCTATATCGAACAGTTTTTTCAAGGTCAGCTCGACGCGAGTAAGCACCCTTATTTTGCCGAGATCGCCGGTCTTCGCGTCTCCGCGCACCTACTGATCCGACGAGATGGAAGTGTGATCCAGTTTGTACCATTCAACGAGCGTGCGTGGCATGCTGGCGCTTCGTGTTTTGATGGACGCGAGCAATGCAATGACTTTTCGATCGGTATCGAGCTCGAGGGCACGGATGACCTACCTTATACCGATCCGCAGTACCAAGCTTTAGCGACGATCACCCGTACGCTGATGCAGTATTATCCAGCCATTACCTGTGATCGCATTACCGGCCATGAACATATTGCGCCGGGGAGAAAAACCGATCCGGGCCCTGCATTTGATTGGCCCTACTATAATTCGCTGATCGCCAAATAGTGTGGCGGCATCACGCGCTTGTTGAGGCTCGTGGGGTTGTAAAAAGGCGGCTTGTTAATAAAGTGTTTATTGGTCAGACCAATTTTTGCGAGCCAGAGTGTGCCGACTGTCACCTTAAAGATACAGTCGTTTCCATGATGTCAATCAAACTTCTGGTGGACACAATATCTGCTGTCTGGTAACTTTAAAGGATTATAAAAAATTGGTATTACCAATTGACAACCAGTCAGTTTCTGTCGAAGGCAGTGAAAGCTGCTAAGACGGATGGTCAACAAAAACAATGGCATATCAAAGAATTCGTCAACCCAAACTCTCAGATGTTATCGAGAAAGAGCTCGAAGGTTTAATTCTGGAAGGCACTTTATCGCCGGGCCAGAAGTTACCGCCTGAGCGGGAGTTGGCAAAACAATTTGATGTGTCGCGTCCGTCAGTGCGTGAAGCGATCCAGCGACTTGAAGCTAAAAAGTTGCTGACGCGTAAACAAGGTGGCGGCACTTTTGTCAGTGAACGACTGTGGCAGCGATTCTCTGAACCCCTGCTAGAGTTATTGGCGGACCATCCTGAAACCCAACTTGATTTGCTGGAGTCACGTCATGCGCTGGAAGGCATCTCTTCTTACTTTGCCGCCCTCCGCGGCACGAAAGAAGACTTCAAGCGGATATGTGACTGCCATGATGCAATTCGTCATGCGCAGCAACAAGGGGACTTAGAGGCAGAAGCCTCGGCTGTCATGCAGTATTTAGTTGCAGTAACGGAAGCGGCACACAATGTGGTGCTGCTTTATATTATGCGCAGTCTTGCGCCGCTGCTGGAGCAGAATATTCTGCAAAACTTTGAGCTACTTTACCGCCGCCAAGAAACGGTGGAAAACGTCAGCCGACACCGGGCTGAGATCGTGGATGCGATCACTGCTGGCGAACCAGAAAAAGCCAGACAGGCGTCACATGCACACTTAGCTTACATTGAGGAAACTCTGTTGGATCTTGGCCGTGAAGAAAGCCGTCGAGAACGGTCTCTGCGTCGAATTCAACAACGCAAGGACGAGTTGGAGTAATACCGGATTCGCCCAAAAGAAAGGGCAAGCGGTGTCTCCAGCTGCGACAACGTTTGTTTTGTATGAGTCAATCAACGAAAGGATAGATCGCCATGTCTGAAGTCATGAAACATGACGTGGACGCACTTGAGACTCAAGAGTGGCTACAAGCCCTCGAGTCAGTCGTTCGTGAAGAAGGTGTAGAACGTGCCCAGTTCCTTCTGGAGCAAGTACTGGGACAAGCACGTTTAGACGGTGTTGACATGCCAACTGGCGTGACCACCAACTATGTAAATACCATTCCTGCCGATCAAGAACCTGCTTACCCAGGTGATGTGAATCTGGAACGTCGTATCCGTTCTATCATTCGTTGGAACGCAATCATGATCGTGTTGCGTGCGTCCAAGAAAGATTTAGAGCTGGGTGGCCACATGGCATCATTCCAGTCATCGGCTGCTTTCTACGAGACCTGTTTCAACCACTTCTTCCGTGCGCCGAATGAAAAAGACGGCGGCGATTTGGTGTATTATCAAGGTCACATCTCTCCAGGTATCTACGCGCGTGCGTTTGTTGAAGGTCGTCTCACTGCTGAGCAGCTCGACAACTTCCGCCAAGAAGTAGACGGTAAAGGTATTTCTTCTTACCCACACCCGAAACTGATGCCTGAATTCTGGCAATTCCCTACCGTTTCTATGGGTCTGGGTCCTATTGCGTCTATCTACCAAGCGCGTTTCCTCAAGTATCTGAACGGTCGCGGTCTGAAAGACACCTCAGAGCAACGCGTTTATGCGTTCCTGGGTGATGGTGAGATGGATGAGCCAGAATCACGTGGTGCGCTGTCGTTTGCGGCCCGTGAAAAACTGGATAACCTATGCTTCCTGATCAACTGTAACCTGCAGCGCCTTGATGGCCCTGTAATGGGTAACGGTAAAATCATCCAAGAGCTAGAAGGCCTATTCAAAGGTGCTGGCTGGAACGTGATCAAAGTGGTTTGGGGTTCTGGCTGGGATAAACTGCTGGCGAAAGATACCTCAGGTAAACTGCTGCAGTTGATGAACGAAACCATCGACGGCGATTACCAAACCTTCAAATCAAAAGATGGCGCCTACGTGCGTGAACACTTCTTCGGTAAGTATCCAGAAACAGCTGCTTTGGTTGCTGATATGACCGACGAAGAAATCTTTGCACTGAAGCGTGGTGGTCATGAGCCATCAAAACTGTTTGCTGCGTTCAAAGCGGCACAAGAGTGCAATGATCGTCCAACCGTTATCCTAGCGAAAACCGTTAAAGGTTACGG
Organism: Salinivibrio sp. SS2; assembly: GCF_001722075.1. Lineage (NCBI taxonomy): Bacteria > Pseudomonadati > Pseudomonadota > Gammaproteobacteria > Vibrionales > Vibrionaceae > Salinivibrio > Salinivibrio sp. SS2. Next base: position 42,591 of record NZ_MEBP01000013.1, read on the forward strand.
CATGGGTGAAGCGGCAGAAGGTAAGAACATCGCGCACCAAGTGAAGAAAATGGACATGACCCACGTCATTGCCATGCGTGATCGTCTTGGCCTGCAAGACTTGCTGTCTGATGAAGACGTACAAAACCTGCCTTACCTACAGTTGGAAGAAGGTTCAGCGGAGTATGAGTACCTGCACGCGCGCCGTAAAGCGCTGCACGGTTACACCCCGCAACGTCTGCCTAACTTTACTAAAGAGCTAACACTGCCAAAACTGGATGATTTCTCAGCCCTGCTGTCTGAGCAGAAGCGTGATATCTCCACCACCATGGCCTTTGTACGCTCTTTGAATGTATTGCTGAAAGACAAAAACATCGGCAAAAACATTGTACCTATCATTGCTGACGAAGCGCGTACTTTCGGTATGGAAGGTCTGTTCCGTCAAGTCGGTATCTACAACCCACATGGTCAGACTTATACCCCTGAAGACCGTGGTGTGGTGTCTTACTACAAAGAAGACCAAGGCGGTCAAGTACTGCAAGAAGGGATCAACGAGCTAGGCGCGATGTCATCGTGGGTAGCGGCGGCGACCTCTTACAGCACCAACGATCTGCCAATGATCCCATTCTACATCTACTACTCAATGTTCGGCTTCCAACGTGTTGGCGACATGGCGTGGATGGCAGGTGACCAACAAGCACGTGGTTTCCTATTGGGTGCAACTGCCGGTCGTACTACCCTGAACGGTGAAGGTCTGCAGCACGAAGACGGTCACAGCCATATTCTGGCGAGCACTGTACCTAACTGTGTTTCTTACGACCCAACCTTCGCGTACGAAGTGGCGGTGATCATGCAAGACGGTATCCGTCGCATGTACGGTCCTGACCAAGAAAACATCTACTACTACCTGACGCTGATGAACGAAAACTATCATCAGCCGGCCATGCCTGAGGGTGCGGAAGAAGGTATCCGTAAAGGTATCTACAAGCTAGAAACCTATACGGGCGACAAAGCGAAAGTTCAGCTAATGGGCTCTGGCACCATCATGACTGAAGTGCGCAAAGCGGCGAAACTGCTTAGCGATGAGTACGGTGTAGCGTCTGACGTATACAGCGTGACCTCGTTCAACGAGCTGGCACGTGACGGCCAAGATGCAGATCGCTTCAACATGTTGCACCCAGATGCAGACGCACAAGTTCCTTACATCCAAACTGTAATGGGAACTGAGCCTGCGATTGCTGCGACTGACTACATGAAGAACTACGCTGACCAAGTTCGCGCGTTTATCCCAGCGGAATCTTACAAAGTTCTGGGTACTGACGGCTTTGGTCGTTCTGACAGCCGCGAAAACCTACGTCGTCACTTCGAAGTGAACGCAGGCTATGTGGTTGTTGCGGCGCTTAACGAGCTGGCTAAGCGTGGCGATGTTGACAAGAAACTGGTAGCGGACGCTATCAAGAAATTCGACATCGATACCAACAAAGTAAACCCGCTGTTCGCGTAAGAGGCTGAAATAATGTCAATCGAGATTAATGTACCTGACATCGGTGCTGATGAAGTAGAAGTGACTGAGATCCTTGTTAGCGTTGGCGACAAGGTCGAAGAAGAACAGTCGTTAATCACCGTTGAAGGTGATAAAGCATCCATGGAAGTGCCTGCATCACAAGCGGGCGTGGTCAAGGAAATCAAAATTGCTGAGGGTGACAAAGTGACCACTGGCTCTTTGATTATGATCTTCGAAGCCGATGCGCCAGCGCAAAGCGCACCAGCTCAAGAGGCGGCGCCAGCCGCCCCTGCTGCACCAGCGGCTGCGTCAGAAATCAAAGAAGTACACGTGCCTGATATCGGTGGTGACGAAGTCGAAGTTACCGAGATCATGGTTGCGGTTGGCGATACCATTGAAGAAGAGCAGTCACTGATTACTGTTGAAGGCGATAAAGCCTCAATGGAAGTGCCTGCACCGTTTGCGGGTACCGTTAAAGAAATCAAGATCGCGGCGGGTGACAAGGTGTCAACTGGCTCACTGATCATGATGTTCGAAGTGGGTGGCAGCGCGCCAGCGCAAGCGCCTGCAGCTGCCGAGGCACCAGCAGCGCCTGCAGCAGCACAAGCTAAAGACGTTCACGTTCCTGATATCGGTGGCGATGAAGTTGAAGTTACCGAGATCATGGTGGCGGTAGGCGACACCATTGAAGAAGAGCAGTCACTGATCACCGTTGAAGGCGACAAAGCGTCAATGGAAGTCCCTGCACCGTTTGCGGGTACAGTGAAAGAAATCAAAGTGGCCGCGGGCGATAAAGTCTCGACGGGCTCGTTGATCATGGTCTTCGAAGTTGCCGGTAGCGCACCAGCAGCGCCTGCACCTGCAGCGGCACCTGCTGCTGAAAAGGCGGCACCAGCGCCTGCAGCCAAAGCTGACGCCCCAGCGGCTAAAGCTGACGCTGGCAAAGACGAGTTTGTAGAGAACAAAGAATACGCGCATGCGTCTCCTGTTGTTCGTCGTCTGGCCCGTGAATTTGGCGTGAACCTTGCGAAGGTAAAAGGTAGCGGCCGTAAAGGACGCGTACTGAAAGAAGACGTTCAGAGCTTTGTAAAAGAAGCGCTGAAACGCCTTGAATCGGGTGCAGCATCGGGTTCAGGCGACGGTAGCGCACTGGGTCTGCTCCCTTGGCCAAAAGTGGACTTCAGCAAATTCGGTGAAACCGAAGTCAAACCACTGTCTCGCATTAAGAAAATCTCTGGTGCGAACCTAGCACGTAACTGGGTAATGATCCCGCACGTGACGCAGTGGGACAACGCTGATATCACTGAAGTGGAAGCGTTCCGTAAAGAACAAAATGCGATCGAGAAGAAGAAAGAGTCTGGCATGAAGATCACCCCATTGGTGTTCATCATGAAAGCGGCTGCGAAAGCGCTAGAAGCTTTCCCTTCTTTCAACTCATCGCTATCTGAAGACGGTGAAAGCCTGATCCTGAAGAAGTATGTCAACATCGGTATCGCGGTTGACACGCCAAACGGTCTGGTTGTGCCTGTGTTCAAAGACGTGAACAAAAAAGGCATCTACGAGTTATCTGAAGAGCTGATGGCGGTTTCTAAGAAAGCTCGTGCAGGCAAACTCACTGCCTCTGATATGCAGGGTGGTTGCTTTACCATCTCGAGCCTAGGTGGCCTGGGCGGTACGGCATTTACGCCAATCGTCAATGCACCAGAAGTGTCTATCTTGGGTGTGTCTAAGTCAGAAATGAAACCAGTATGGAACGGTAAGGACTTTGAACCTCGCCTAATGCTGCCATTGTCTCTGTCTTACGATCACCGTGTGATTGACGGTGCCGAAGGCGCGCGCTTTATTACTTACCTCAACGGCTTGTTGTCAGACATCCGCCGTTTGGTACTGTAATCGCGTCACCGACAACACCCTCCGGCCCGTTACGGGCCGGTTGGGAATTGTTGTGCAGCTCACAGGCTATGGGTTTTTATTTTTCAGCCCATTAACATGGCTGTAAACTGTGGCTTCCAAACTCCCACAACAATAAAAAATTACCGCTCTTAGCCTGTCAGGGAATAAGACTACAACGAGGTCAGAATGAGTAAAGAAATCAAAGCGCAAGTCGTCGTCCTTGGCGCTGGTCCTGCTGGATACTCCGCCGCCTTCCGCTGTGCCGACCTAGGTTTGGAAACAGTATTGGTTGAACGTTACAACACCCTAGGTGGTGTATGTCTAAACGTTGGTTGTATCCCTTCTAAAGCCCTACTTCACGTTGCCAAAGTGATCGAAGAAGCCAAAGCCATGGCGGATCACGGTGTGGTTTTCGGCGAGCCACAAACCGATATCGATAAAATTCGCACTTGGAAAGATAAGGTTATCGGTCAACTGACCGGTGGTCTGGGTGGCATGGCCAAGCAGCGTAAAGTGACTGTTGTTAACGGTAAAGGCCGTTTCACTGGCGCGAACACCCTAGTGGTTGAAGGTGATGAAACCACCACTATCAATTTTGATAATGCCATTATTGCGGCGGGCTCTCGTCCAATCGAACTGCCATTTATCCCGCATGAAGATCCACGTATCTGGGACTCAACGGACGCGCTTGAGCTCAAAGAAGTACCAGAGAAACTGCTGGTAATGGGCGGTGGTATCATCGGTCTAGAAATGGGTACGGTTTATCACTCGCTAGGTTCACAAATCGACGTTGTTGAAATGTTCGATCAAGTGATCCCTGCTGCGGATAAAGACGTGGTGAAGGTCTTCACCAAGCGTATCAGCAAGAAATTTAACCTGATGCTAGAAACCAAGGTGACCGCGGTAGAAGCCAAAGAAGACGGCATCTACGTCACCATGGAAGGCAAAAAAGCGCCAGCAGAGCCTGTACGCTATGATGCCGTTCTGGTTGCTATCGGCCGTACACCAAACGGTAAGCTACTTGACGCTGGTCAAGCGGGCGTTGAAGTTGATGACCGTGGCTTTATCCGTGTTGATAAGCAAATGCGTACTAACGTGCCACATATCTATGCGATTGGCGATATCGTTGGTCAGCCAATGCTTGCGCATAAAGGTGTGCATGAAGGTCACGTTGCCGCAGAAGTCATTGCTGGTAAGAAGCACTACTTCGATCCTAAAGTGATCCCATCAATCGCTTACACTGAGCCAGAAGTGGCATGGGTCGGTAAGACCGAGAAAGAGTGTAAGGAAGAGGGCATTAACTACGAAGTGGCTACCTTCCCATGGGCAGCGTCTGGTCGTGCGATCGCGTCTGATTGTGCCGACGGTATGACTAAGATGATCTTCGATAAAGACACTCATCGCGTGATCGGTGGTGCGGTTGTTGGTACTAACGGTGGTGAACTGTTAGGCGAGATTGGCCTTGCTATCGAGATGGGTTGTGATGCCGAAGATGTCGCATTGACAGTACACGCTCACCCAACCTTGCATGAGTCTGTTGGTCTTGCCGCAGAAGTGTTTGAAGGCTCAATCACTGACCTGCCAAATCCAAAAGCAAAGAAAAAGAAATAAACCGCGTGTTTATCGTTTTCTGATTAAGCCCCGCCATGCGGGGCTTTTTTATATCTGTTAGGTACCGCTTAAGAATAAAAAAGCGGGCCAAAGCCCGCTTCGTGCGTCAGAAGATAGCGTTTAAAGCTTAAAGCTCCCAACCAAGGTATCAAGACGTTTAGAAAGATCACGTAGTGACTCACTGGCTTCTGCCATGGTGTTGGCGGTATCAGCGGTTTGCTGCGAGCTGTGATTAATCTCTTCAATATTTTGATTAATGTCATTCACCACGGTGGACTGCTCCTCGGTAGCCGTTGCCACTTGGGTGTTCATATCCGAGATCTGGACAATTTGCTCGTTGATCAAATTGAGTGCTTGTGACGCCTCGTCGGAAGCATTGACCCCTTCGGCCGTCATCGCTCGGCTTTGCTCCATGGCTTGCACGGCATTGCTCGCTTCTTGTTGGAGGCGATCGATCATGGTTTGGATTTCATCGGTAGAGTCAGATGTGCGACTTGCCAAGCTGCGCACCTCGTCGGCAACAACCGCAAATCCGCGCCCTTGTTCGCCCGCTCGTGCCGCTTCAATCGCCGCATTGAGTGCCAGTAAATTCGTTTGCTCGGAGATACCGCGGATCACATCCAAAATGCCGCCAATCGAGTCAGTATTCTCTGCTAGTGCACTGACGACCTTGGACATGTTCTCCATGTCATCGGCTAGGCGTGCAATGGTATCTCGCGCTTGGGTGACGACCTGTTGGCCACTGGCTGCGCCATCAGAGGCTTGATTCGCAGCGCTGGCGGCATTGGCCGCATTCCCAGCAATCTCATTGACGGTAGCACCCATCTCGTTAATCGCGGTCACCACCTGAACGGTACGATCTCGCTGATGTTCACTTTGCGATTGCGTGGCGCTGGCTTGTGCTGAGACCTGTTCGGCGGCGCTTCTTAGCTCACCCCCCGTGGCGGCTACATCTGAGACTAAGCGGTGGATTTTTTCCACAAAGCTATTGAAACCAGATGCGAGTTGGCCAATTTCATCTTGGCTGTTGATGTCCACACGTTGGCGCAGATCGCCTTCGCCTTCACCTATTTCACGGAATACATTGGCGACATATTGGATAGGCTTGGTAATGGTTGCGGCAAGCCAGATGGCGACGACAACGAACAAGAGCCCGACGACGACAGAGACCATTAAAATTTGGTTGCGCGTTTGATTCAGCGGGGCATAGACTTCGTCTGCTGGGACGTCTGCGATCACAAACCAATCCATGGAAGGCACATAGCTAGATGCGAGTAAAAGTTCATCACCATTGACTTGGGTGTCGAGTAAATTGAAGTCACCCTTATTGAGAAGGCTACGTGCTTGGGCACCATATAAGTCGGTAAGGTTTTTCTCTCCCATTAGGCTGGTGTCGCGATGGAGCTGCACTTCGCCCTGTGCATTGACGAGAAAAACAAAGCCGGATTGCTCAATCTTGAATTGATTCAGAAATTGCGTCATGTCATCCAGTGAGCGTGAAAACCCAGCGAGGCCTGTCCCGTTAAGTTGCTGGAAGTTCACGAACAGTTTGAGATCCCCGTTATCCTCTTGGAACACTTGCGCCATGGTGGCATTGCCACTGTCTAGGAAGTTATAGAACCACCCGTCTTTATCGCGGGTCAGGACCCGCAAGAAGCCATTCTGATTCCAGTATTGCCCCGTCTTACGGTTCGCAATACTGGCGTCATTCAGACCATATTGTGCTCGCAAAATATTGAGTTGCTCGATGACACGCGCTTCTTCACTGGCACTCATGTCGCTACTGATCATATCGAGCATCACAGGGTTTGAGGCTAACTGGCGTGCGGCGGATTGTAGCTGGTTTACTTCACTATCAATCGTATCGCGAAATTGGGTGAGGGTGGTTGGCAGCTCGTTCTCCAACAGCCGCTTTTCCATAATATCTCGAGCTTGGCTTAAGCTCATGTAGCTGATAATCGCTGTGGAGGCGATAACGGCTGACACAAAGGCCAAGATGAGTTTTTGTTTAATAGTGAGTTGGTTTAGCTTCATGCCCTTCTCTCTACAAGTCAATGAATACAGAGTCTGCCACGCAATAGGGTGACAAAGACTGAGATATTTTTATGGTACTAATGTCTAAGTTAGCAGAAGTGTGTGAATGGTTAACGACGTATCGGCGAGAACCCCACAAACTTAACGGAACCCGTCGGTTTTATTGATAAAAATAACACCTAGTGCGCAGTTTCAACAGCAAAGGGGAATAATACCTCTCTACTGCGGATGTGAAGCTGTGAACTTGATAACAGACTGATTACTGCGTCGTGGAAAAAAGCGGTGTAGAATCAGTCACAACCGCGACACATGCTGTGACTAGTGTGAGAAGAATAGGGATTAGCGCGCTGCGTCACTAAGACCTAAGTCGTATGTTTCATAAAAGGGGTAGATTTTAATTTTAAGTTAAAAATGCTATCCTCACGCAGCGGTTACGTGCTCGAACCCTCGTCTTGCTGGAAAATTTTAATAAACTTCGCCGGATAAGCGTGATACGAGTACTAACACTTTCCAAGGATGTTGGATCACACGATCTGACCGAGAAAAGAGGAAATAGTCGTGCTTGAAGCCTACCGTAAACACGTCGAAGAACGTGCCGCTCAGGGCATTGTGCCTAAACCGCTGAACGCTGAGCAAACCGCCAGTCTGATAGAACTGTTGAAAAACCCGCCCGCTGGCGAAGAAGAAACACTGGTCTACCTACTTGAAAATCGAATTCCGCCCGGCGTGGACGAAGCGGCTTATGTAAAAGCCGGCTTTCTTGCCGCGCTTGCGAAGGGAGAAGCAAGCTCTCCGCTCATTAGTCGTGAACGCGCGACTGAGCTGTTAGGGACCATGCAAGGCGGTTATAACATCGAACCGCTGATTGCACTGCTTGATGATGCCACGTTGGCACCGATTGCGGCAAAGGCCTTGTCTCATACTCTGCTGATGTTCGACGCGTTTTATGACGTTGAAGATAAAATGAAAGCAGGGAATACCTACGCCAAGCAAGTGATGGAATCTTGGGCTAACGCCGAGTGGTTCTTAAACAAGCCGCAAATCCCTGAAAAAGTGACGCTGACGGTGTTCAAAGTATCGGGTGAAACCAACACCGATGACTTATCGCCAGCCCCCGATGCTTGGTCGCGTCCTGATATTCCTCTCCACGCACTGGCCATGTTAAAGAACGAGCGCGAGGGCATTCAGCCGGATAAGCCCGGTGAGATTGGTCCGATTTCGCAAATGAAAGCGCTGGAAGAAAAAGGTCATCCACTGGTTTACGTGGGTGATGTGGTCGGTACGGGTTCGTCACGTAAATCAGCGACCAACTCTGTGCTGTGGTTTATGGGCAAAGACATTCCTAATGTGCCGAACAAGCGCTTTGGGGGTTTTTGTTTAGGCGGAAAAATCGCGCCGATTTTCTTCAATACCATGGAAGATGCGGGTGCCTTGCCGATTGAGCTGGATGTTAGCAAGCTCAATATGGGCGATGTGATTGACTTGTATCCGGCCGACGGCAAGGTATGCAAGCATGGCACCGATGAGGTTCTGTCTACCTTCCAACTGAAAACCGATATCTTATACGATGAAGTGCGTGCCGGGGGGCGTATCCCTCTCATCATCGGTCGTGGTCTGACCGATAAAGCGCGTGAGAGTTTAGGCCTTGAGCCTTCGGACGTATTCCGTCGTCCGCGTCCTGTTGCGGACTCTACCAAAGGGTTTACGTTGGCACAGAAAATGGTCGGTAAAGCCTGTGGTGTCGAGGGTGTCCGCCCTGGTACCTATTGCGAGCCAAAAATGACCACTGTGGGTTCACAAGATACCACGGGTCCGATGACGCGTGATGAGTTAAAAGATTTAGCGTGTCTTGGCTTCACCGCCGATCTCACTATGCAGTCATTCTGCCACACATCCGCTTATCCAAAGCCTGTGGATGTCGAAACCCACCACACACTGCCGGACTTCATTATGAACCGTGGTGGTGTGTCATTGCGTCCGGGTGATGGTGTTATCCACTCATGGCTAAACCGAATGCTGCTGCCCGATACCGTGGGGACTGGCGGTGATTCACACACGCGTTTCCCGCTGGGTATTTCGTTCCCTGCCGGTTCAGGTCTGGTCGCCTTTGCGGCCGCGACCGGCGTGATGCCACTGGATATGCCAGAGTCAGTTCTGGTGCGCTTTAAAGGTGAAATGCAGCCTGGGGTCACCTTACGTGACTTGGTACATGCCATTCCATATTTTGGTATTAAGCAAGGTCTCCTGACGGTTGAGAAATCCGGCAAGATCAACGAATTCTCAGGCCGTGTATTGGAAATTGAAGGGGTGGAGCACCTGACCGTTGAGCAAGCCTTTGAGCTGTCGGATGCATCCGCAGAGCGTTCAGCGGCTGGCTGTACGGTCAAGCTGTCACAAGACTCGGTGGCAGAGTACCTTGAGTCGAACATTGTGATGTTGAAGTGGATGATCGCCGAAGGCTATGGCGACCGTCGTACTATCGAGCGTCGTATCCAAGCGATGGAGCAATGGCTGGCTAATCCAAGTTTGATGGAAGCCGATAAAGATGCCGAGTACGCGCATGTGCTCGAAATCGATCTGGCAGACATCAAAGAGCCGATTCTGTGTGCGCCGAACGACCCAGATGATGCCCGCACCTTGTCGGATGTTGCTGGCGATAGCGTCGATGAAGTCTTTATCGGTAGTTGTATGACCAACATCGGTCACTTCCGTGCGGCCGGTAAACTGTTGGATAAATTCGGTGGCAGTTTATCGACCCGTATGTGGGTGGCACCACCGACGAAGATGGATAGAGATCAGCTAACAGCAGAAGGCTATTACGGTATTTATGGCCGTGCTGGGGTGCGGATTGAAACGCCAGGGTGTTCATTGTGTATGGGGAACCAAGCACGTGTGGCAGAGAAATCGACCGTATTGTCGACCTCGACCCGTAACTTCCCAAACCGTTTGGGAACCGGCGCCAACGTGTACCTTGCTTCAGCTGAGCTTTCGGCGGTAGGTGCGATCCTAGGACGTATTCCTACCAAAGAGGAATACCTCGAATACGCCGAGCACATTAATGCGACAGCAGCAGATACCTATCGCTATCTGAACTTCCACCGTATGGACGAATACACGCAAAAAGCGGATAACGTCATTATCAAAGCCGCGGTCTAGCTGGCTTTATCCAACGCCCTCTTCGGAGGGCTTCAGATTGCTGACGAACCCCGCCTTTTTAGGCGGGGTTCTTTTTGATAAGCGGCCGTAGGCCGCGATCGCGATATTTTTTGTTAGAGAGTGGTCATTACCGACCAACGCCTAAATTGGCGGATAGAAGCCAGTATTTGCCTTATATCCGCCATGTTAAAGCCACATTTTCTTAGATAGCTCACCACTAACGCTATCTTCTTGATGTTTTGAGCAGCCGCCGCCAGCCAGCATTGCATTTGCACATTTGCAAGCCCTCGGA
>NZ_MEBP01000014.1:0-8450 GCF_001722075.1 Salinivibrio sp. SS2
AGCTTCGCTGGGCAAACAAATAAAAAAGCAGCATATTCTGCTGCTTTTTCTTACTCTTCAGACGCTGAGGCCGCCGCTGCTTGTGCTCTGATCTCTGCCGCGACTTTCATGATGGCTTCACCACTACTCATGCCCTGTGCCATCAAAGCGTGAATACGCTCTGCAGCCTGTTGCTGCTCATCATGCGTCAATGTAATACCGTCGAACATAAATACGCTCATCTATTAGAAAGGCAGGCTATTTTAGGGCTTGCCTTTTACGTTGTCATCGACTTTTCGTCACCGCGAGCTTAGAAAGTAAATGCAAGTTGGGCTGAGCCCCCATAGCTGTTGCTATCAATGATACTCGCCGCGATATCCACGTTGACCACCCCAAAGGGTGACAAGCCTAGACCCAGAGTAAATGCGTCTTCAACGTTATCTTTCATATCCGCGCGATAACCAGTGCGTAATTGGGCATGGCCAAAGGCATCAAATTCAGCCCCGATACGGAAAAACTGGGTATCATCGTCAATATTCAGGGTGCCTTTAAACCCTTTGCTCTTGTTTAAGTCGATATCGCCGGCAATGGTGACAAAGTCGGAGACAAACGCCGAGCCAAGCGTAAACTGTGGCCCTACCTCATAGGTAAAGCTGTGGCCCGTTGTACTACTTGTCACTGTGTCCACATCGTTACTGATCAGGTTTTTACCGGCCAAGCCGACGCGATAAGGACCAGTCTGCCACACTGCCCCAACATCAATGTTAAAGCCGTTATCTTCTTCACGGTAACGGCTATCATCCCAGTCATCGGTGTCATAAGAATCAACCGAGACGCCATAGTTGTAGGTTGTGATACGTTGCAATTTTGGGGAGACACCCACCGCGATACGTTGACCGGCAATTTCCACGTTTGATGCGAGCGCAACACCTAGCTCACCCACCCCCACGGCAACGATGGTCGCGGTCGAACTGGGGTTAATCGACGGTGTGGTAATATCGCTGTCTTTAATATCCGGTAAGACTGCAGCTTCGATGATCCCTGAGGTAAAGAGTGTCGCAGAGATAGAACCAGTTGGGATCCCCACAGCTGCACCGACACCCGCATCCAAGTGCGCCTGATCGCCCTTCGCATTTTGCATCGCTTGCTGCGCAGCCGTCAGGTCGTTGTTATCGTACGCATCAGAGATATCATCTAAATTATCCAAGAGCTCATCTGGGTCACGCACTTCTGCGCCCAAATAAGGGAAAACCACCCCAAATGCGCTGTCAGGGTCAAGTGCCGCCAAGGCAGGGTTGTGAAATCCCGCAGATAAGTAGTCGCCAGCCGCAACTGCAGCGCCACCCATCGCATTTGTTCGCGCATCGGTAGGATTGGTCGCTGCCACTGCAGACCCTGAGCATGCTGCAAGTGCAAGCACAAGTAGGTGTTTTTTATCGTGCATTAGGTTGCCTCGCTTTCCTCTTCGTTTTATCTAAAGAGCGTAGCGGCTTGGCGATCAGCGCGATCAAGTAAGGTCAAAAGATGTGAACAATGTCAGGTTTAAGCCGTGTAACACCTTGGTCAGTCGGGCTTTATTGCGCGAAGCGCATCTGGATCCAGATCCGGTAAATCAATCGCCCGGCCAATTCGCTGCACTTCCTCAACAGACAACGCGCCTTGCCAGCGTCTTTCAATCAGCGCCACACTAAACCAATACTGCCCGTTCGGTACGTCCAGCACTGGCAACGTCGTGGGCAGGCGCTTGTGCTTTTCGACCGACCATATCGGTGCACCATCTGGCTGATTGTGGGGATAGAGGTTGAGCGTTAGAAACGGACGCTGACAGGTGGAGTCTAAACTATCAGGCGGGGCTATCCGCCAACTTCGCGTGTCTTTCCAACTGATTTTTTGTAAGGGTTGAGGCTGAGTCATCAATAACCAGCTGGTCCATGTTTCTCCTTCCACTGACGTCACCTCAAGCTGATAGAGCCCTTCTTTCATTGGTTCGGAAAGGCCATCTTGCTCTAGCAACCACTGGTGTTGGTTTTGACCACTCAAACGCTGCGAAATAATGGTTTCATCAGGCCAATGTTTAAGCGAAAAACGGGCAATACCGGGCTGAGATTCCCCACGCACTTGCAAGCGATAATAGACACGGCTGGTCGTCTGCACCGTTTCACGGCGCAGGGATAAATTGCTCAGCCAATCTGGCATCGTCTGCTGACTCAAGCTCCGCCCACAATCCTCGGTTATCGCCAACGCAAGTAGCTGCGCCAAGTGTTGCTGACGCGAAGTGGATAGATTTGGCTGCTGCCAAGCTTCAATCATGGCATCCATACTGCCTGCTGTGTTCCCTTCCAGCAGGCGTTGATGGGCACTGGTCAAGGCATCATTGCCATCAAACCAGGCCGCTTGGGTACCACCTGCTATCAAGGCAGCAGCGAATAAACCGTGCGTGAGCCGTAAACGCATTATGCTTTCATGCGATAGCCAACGCCACGCAATGTCTCAATATTGACTGACGGCAGCTTTTGGCGAAGTTGCAAAATGTGCGTGTCAACCGTGCGCGTGGTCGGGTAATGGTTGTAGCCCCACACTTGATCCAGTAACTCATCCCGTGTGAACACTCGTCCCGCATTTTTAGCTAGGAAGTGGAGCAAATCAAACTCAGTCCGTGTCAGTATGACTTCTTGATCGCCACACATTACTGCGCGACTTGCAGTATCAATGCGCACATCGTTGACAACAATTTCATCACTGGATGCATCGACTTCACCAACAGGGTTGCGCAGGTGAACACGAATACGTGCCAGCAATTCTGCTTCAGCAAAAGGTTTGGTGATGTAATCGGTGGCGCCCGAGTCAAGGCCGCCGACACGGTCACGCACGGAGACCATCGCGGTCAGCAAAATCACAGGCACCGTTTTGAGCTTGTTCCAGTCAGGCAACCAATCAATTGAGTCGCCTTCGGGTAACTGGCGATCGAGGATCACCAAGTCTGCATCACGCCATAGCTCTGCCACTTTTGTCGCGCTATCGGCGTATAAACAGCGGTAACCGGCCTGCTCTAAACTGGCAAGTAGGCCATCAGCCAAGTTGGCATCATCTTCAACCAGAAGTAACGTCGCTTGCGTCACAATGAATCTCCAAAGTAAATGTAGTGGGCGGGCCCGATAAGCTTAGCTTACCCCCCATCCGCTCAATCATAGATTCCACGATAGTTAGTCCGAGGCCTAAGCCACTTTGACTAACAAAGGGTTTACGAATATGTTTCCAGTCCTTGGCAGTCAGGTCGCCCTGATCCTGAATCGCGATCGTAAAACGATCTGACAATACCTGTGCGCGCACTTCAACCGGTGCCACACCGTATTTGACCGCATTAGCGATCAAATTGTTCAATGAGGTTGCTAGCCAATACACATTGGCACTGACGGCGCCATCTTGCGAGACATACATAGTGACATTGTGCTCGTCACAGATGTACCCCAACCATTCTTTTAGTGAAGGGATCGTCTCTTTATTCAACGGTTTCTGGTTAGACTGTAAATAGTCTTTGCTCGCTTCCGCTAACTGCTTTAAGCGACGTGCATCCTCACACAAGCGCCGAAACTCGTCATAAAATGACTCAGGCAAGGTATCAAACTTGCGCCTAAACCCTTCTACCGTCATTGAGAGGCTGGCAATCGGCGTACGCAGTTCGTGGGTGAGGATCTGTAGCACCAGCATCCGCTCTTGCATCAACCGGCGCTGAACCGTCCAACGGTTAAATGCCCAACCTCCGAGCGCCGCAAGGTTGATAACAATCAAGGCACCGACTAAATAGGGCCAATACGTCGGCGCTTTTTCTTCATTCCAACAAATGTTTCCCACACGCGCCAAACAAAAATCTTGCTCGCCCATCGCAGACAAACGCAAATCAAACTCTGCTAATAATGGCTGCCATTGTGTCGAAGGATACAAGTGATAATAGCTACCGACGCGAACCCACATTTCATCACTACTGAGTAACGATTTCGCACCACTATTCAGCGCTTCAACAGCAGCGGTATCCATACGCTGCAACCGCCCCAACAAAGTATCCGGCTGTGCCGTAGGCCGTTCTTGAATATGAAAAAAACGGGTCAGCTCACTGCGCCGAGACGGAAATTGTTCGACATATTTCGCCGCATAGCTGCCTCCTCCAGGATGGATAAACCCTGAGCGGGAAAACCAAGCAACCGGCAACTGGGTATGATTACACATGGCGCGCGTGAACACTAAAGGTTCAGTCACTTTGGGGTGTACAGGCCACGGCCCTTGGCACTTTTGTGCGGCTTGGTACAAGCGACGAATATCCTTAAGCGGGTAACTAGCGGTTTGCGGCAATAAACTGTCGGGACTGAGTAAGACCTTGGGGAAGGCGCGGTTAATGCCAATGAGGTTATATCGCGCCACCGGATCGGCAAGCAATAGCTGTGCTCTGAACGCTGTCATTTGTTCAGAGAAAGAGCTTGCAGCACTCGTTGGCAGCGCCATAAGCGCCAGAGTCATTAACAGCAGGATTCGCATAGTTGCAAGCTTATCACCCAACGTGAATGAAATGTCAGTGCAATGTAAGTTCGGCCTATTGCACACGATGAAAGCAATCGGTAACAACGATGACACCGCAGTCCAACGCGCCCCCTCTCGCCCAAAAAAAAGAGCCAGCCTTCGCTGACTCTTTATACCTATATTGATGCTTTTTGCCAATCAAAGCGCTTTAAATATTGCCTCAACGCTTTGTTTCGCATCACCAAACAACATCGCACTGTTCTCTTTAAAGAACAGCGGGTTTTGCACTCCAGCATAGCCGGTATTCATAGAACGCTTAAATACCACCACGTTGCGTGCATTCCACACTTGAAGCACTGGCATACCTGCAATCGGGCTTGACGGGTCTTCGGTCGCGGCAGGGTTAACCGTATCGTTCGCGCCAATCACTAGGACAGTGTCCGTTTCAGGGAAATCATCGTTGATTTCATCCATTTCCAACACGATGTCATAAGGGACTTTCGCTTCGGCTAACAATACGTTCATGTGACCAGGCAAACGACCCGCAACAGGGTGAATACCAAAACGTACGTCAATACCCATCCCGCGAAGCTTCTCTGTCACTTCATAGACGGGATACTGCGCCTGAGCAACCGCCATGCCATAGCCTGGAGTGATAATGACGCTTTTTGAGTCTTTCAGCATCTCAGCAACATCCTCGGCGGTCACTTCGCGGTACTCGCCCATCTCTTCGTCACCAGATGACGCTGTGCCATCAGAGCCAAACCCGCCCGCAATCACACTGATAAACGAACGGTTCATAGCTTTACACATGATGTACGATAGAATCGCACCCGACGAACCTACCAGCGCCCCCGTCACGATCAACAGGTCGTTTGCTAGCATAAAGCCTGCGGCGGCAGCCGCCCAGCCTGAGTAGGAGTTAAGCATCGACACCACAACCGGCATGTCTGCACCACCAATCGAGGCTACAAGGTGATAACCGAACGCTAACGCAATGACGGTTACAATCAACAGTGCTGCCGTTGACCCTTCCGCATTCACAAAGCTAATCAGCAACAAGAACGAGACGACAACCGCGGCTAGATTCAACTTGTGACGGTGCGGCAGCATCAAGGCTTTAGAAGAAATCACACCACGCAGTTTACCAAAAGCGACAATGGACCCAGTGAAGGTAATCGCGCCGATAAATACACCGAGGAAAATCTCAACCAAGTGGATATTAAGCATCGCACCGGTCAATGGTGGATGATCAATATAGGTATTAAAGCCCACTAATACCGCAGCCAGACCCACAAAACTATGTAGCATAGCCACCAGCTCAGGCATTTCGGTCATTTCAACACGCTTGGCATAATAAATACCAATCGCACCACCAATGACCATAGCAAGAATAATCCAGCCAACGCCCTGCACTTCAGGACCCCAAATCGTCGCGACTAACGCGATCGCCATCCCGGTAATACCGTAATAGTTACCGGCGCGCGCTGATTCTTGCTTGGACAGCCCAGCCAAACTCAAAATAAAACACAACGCCGATACAATGTACGCAGCTTGTACCAATCCTTCAGACATTGTTTCTCCTTATCCTTTACGGAACATTTCAAGCATGCGCTTTGTAACAGTAAAGCCGCCAAATATATTGATACTCGCGATCAACACGGCAATGAATGCAAGGAAGGTAACAAACCCAATGCCTTGTCCAACTTGCAGTAACGCGCCCACAATAATAATCCCGGAAATCGCATTGGTCACCGACATCAATGGTGTATGCAGTGCGTGAGTGACATTCCAGACCACGTAGTAGCCGACCACACAGGCCAAAACAAACACAGTGAAGTGGGAAAGAAACTCGCTCGGTGCATAGTTCGCAATCCAACCAAATGCCCCAGCGGCCGCGGCCATCAAACCATATTTGGTTGCACGAGAGGTTTTCTTAGGCTCGGCTTTTGGCGTCGGCTCGGCTTTGGGTGCTGCTTTAGGTTGCGCCGAAACTTGAATCGGTGGCGCAGGCCATGTGACTTCACCTTCTTTGATGACGGTCACACCACGAATCACCACATCCTCAAAATCAATGGCGATATTGCCATCTTTCTCTTTGCAAAGCAGTTTAGTGAGGTTAACCAAGTTGGTGGCATACAGTTGTGATGACTGCGTCGGTAAGCGGCCTACCATATCGGTGTAGCCAATCACTTTCACCCCGTTGGGTGTTGTGATCACTTTATCCTTTTCCGTGTATTCGCAGTTGCCGCCGTTTGCAGCGGCCAAATCAACAATCACGCTACCCGGTTTCATACTGTCGACCATCTCTTTGGTCACCAGTTTCGGGGCAGGTTTACCAGGGATAAGCGCAGTCGTGATAATGATATCGACATCTTTCGCCTGTTCAGCGTAGAGTTTTTCGGCAGCTTTATTAAACTCATCAGACATTTCTTTGGCATAACCGTCGCCACTGTCTGCAGTGTCTTGTTTAAAGTCAGCCTCTAAGAACTCGGCGCCCATACTTTCGACTTGTTCTTTCACTTCAGGGCGTACATCAAACGCACGAACAATCGCCCCCAAGCTACCAGCGGCACCAATGGCGGCAAGCCCAGCGACGCCAGCACCTGCAACAAAGACTTTCGCGGGTGGCACTTTACCTGCCGCAGTGATTTGTCCGGTGAAGAAACGGCCAAACTCATGCGCAGCTTCGACCACCGCGCGATAACCGGCAATGTTGGCCATCGAACTTAGCGCATCCAGCGATTGTGCACGGGAGATCCTTGGCACCGCATCCATCGCCATCACATTGATTTTGCGAGCCGCCAAACGCTTCAACAAGTCTTCATTTTGCGCTGGCCAAATAAAGCTGACTAGCGTGGCTCCTTCTTTAATGAGCGCAATTTCGTCTTGACCGGTTTCTTCAACCACACCCGGTGCATTCACTTTAAAAATGACATCCGATTGCCAAACGGCTGCGGTATCAACAATACTCGCCCCGGCTTGCTCAAAGGCAGTATCTTCAAAACTCGCTAGCTCCCCAGCGCCTTTTTCAACTGCTACTTCAAAGCCGAGTTTTATCAACTGCTCCACCGACTTTGGTGTCGCAGCAACTCTCGTTTCATTAACGAGCCTTTCTTTTGGAACACCAATCTGCATAGCTATTCCCTGACTATTGGCTTATGAGAAATTTTTTGTAACGAACCACAGGTCAAATATCAAGCACCTGTAGGCATAATACTGACAAAAAAAGGCATACCTTGATAAAACCCATAAAGACTGCGAAAAATCGATAAAAAATAACGCCGCAAGCACCACATAAGGCACGTGCGACGTGGGTGCAGTCTGTTGTCAGCGTCCGATGCTTAGCAACGCAACATCACTAACTTAACGAGTTTGAGCGACAATCACCACAGGGCAAGGATCGCAATTCTGGTGTAAATGTGATCAGTGCTACATTTTATCTTTTTTTGTTTCGAATATTTATGCATTAGTTTTGGTATGGCGCAGAAGCCCATGCCAGTAGTAAGGTCAAAATAGGCGATCACCATTCTGGTCAATCATCATTTTGGCTTTGACTAGCATCAAGCTGTTGGCATCTTCCTGATTCCCCAATAAATCTGAGCGAATAAACTGATGCGTGAGCGTTTCTTGTCCCTGCTGTTTGCAAATTCGCCCACACACTCGGTACTGCCCGTTTTCTGGCGTTGCTTCGGGATATATTAGATAGCCTTTGTACTCAGTCGGGGTCACTGTTGGGGCTGATGCCTTGCGAGGGGCATCGTTTCGTGAGAATAACTTAGAAAACCATCCCATTGTGTTTGTCGCTCCATTGAAATACGTTTAGCGTCAATGGCTAACCTGCCATGATCCAAGCCAAAGTACTAGTCGCACACCAGTTTCTTTACGTTAACCGTCGCGATAGAACAAAAAAAAACGCCATATCGTTATGATATGGCACCAGATTGCTAACGAAAACC
>NZ_MEBP01000015.1:0-15367 GCF_001722075.1 Salinivibrio sp. SS2
GTCGTATTGTAGTTTTATTTGTGTTGTTACGAAGGCTAAGTCTATTGTTGCTTTTTTTTTTTTTGAGTGATAGGGGTGCAGCTTGAATCTGAATGGAAGTGTGCATGAGCCGTATACGAGGTCCGTATGTACGGTTCTGTGAGAGGGATGAGGCGGCAACGCCTCACCCTACTCGATGTTGATTAACGAAGTGGAGTGACGGAGAGAAAGCCCTGTTAACGTGAAAGCCACGTGGTTTAAGGAGGTAGAATGAAATACCTGTTTTTGATGCGACATGCGAAATCCAGTTGGGATGACCCTAGCTTAGACGATCATGACCGGCCTTTGAATCCAAGAGGGTTTCGTCAAGCTCCTTTGATGGCTGAGCGCCTCAATGCTTGGTTATTGCAGCCTCAAACCATTGTAACCAGCTCAGCGCAGCGAGCGAAAGATACCGCGGTATTGGTGGCGCAGACCCTTAATGACAAGCCACCTATCCTCGTCGACACCGCCTTATATACCGAGCACAGTGGTGCGATTACTGCCGTAGCGAAACAGTTGGATGATCGTCATCAAACCGCGATGATCATTGGTCATAATCCTGCGTTGAACCTTTATCTCCAACAGGTGGGCATGTACAAAGAGAATTTACCTACGTCTGGAATAGCCGTGGTGACGTTTGAGACGACATCGTGGCAAGCGATCAACGAGGTGGATGCGCAGCTGATTTACCTTGATTGGCCAAAGCGTCAAGTGAGTTAAGTCATAATAGGCACTATATCTAGTTGAAGACAAACTACATTTAGATGAGAGGGGAAAAAGTTATCTACTAAAACTGTGGATAACCCCGTTAATTTCTTTGTTACCTTTCTTCTGAGCCCTGTACTCATCAGGGATGAGCAGGAAAAACAAAAAAGTGGCGATAAATTAACCATCAATAACGTGTCATATATTTGTCATTATGATGACGCAATCGACCGATGATGTGGAATAATAGTGCCGCCTTGAGGCAGCCCTTGCACACTGTCGCATCAGCATTCCATTGAGTAGTAGGAGAGTAGGATTGATCACGGTAGATAAACATGAAGGCTTATCGGTTCGCGTTGCCATTCTGAACGAGGAAATCAGTGCACAAGAAGTCGACTTCTACTTGTTTGTCCCCGGAGAGCTGAAGTTTGGTAAGCATGTCCTGAACGAAGATGAATTCTACCACCGCGTGCTGTCGAATAGCCGCACCTATTTTACCTCTCGCTACCACTTACCTTTGGTGCACTCTCGTTTAGCTAGCCGAGAGAAATTACCCACCGAGCAATATCGGGTCAGCCTGAGTTTGTATGCTTATCAGTACGCGCTCTCGTTAGAGAAAGCGACGCACGACTTTTTTGAGTCGGTCTCAGGGTTGGAAGACGAAGAAGCACTCGAGCAACTAGAAGATACCATCGAAATGGCGGTGGAAATCTTGCGCCGTTTGCGCCGTTACCAGCCGCAAGATACTAAGCTGGTGAAGTATTACAACAATATTGATAATTATCTGTCATGGCTGACCGAGCAACGATTTTTATCGCTTCTAGCGCATATGCCACGCGGCTCGGTGTATAAAACCATCCGCCAACAA
Organism: Salinivibrio sp. SS2; assembly: GCF_001722075.1. Taxonomy (NCBI): domain Bacteria; kingdom Pseudomonadati; phylum Pseudomonadota; class Gammaproteobacteria; order Vibrionales; family Vibrionaceae; genus Salinivibrio; species Salinivibrio sp. SS2. The sequence goes on from NZ_MEBP01000015.1 coordinate 1,595, forward strand.
CTGGTGGAGCTTTGTGAAGCGGAAGAAGCCCATCGTTTGGTCAATCGCTACAATTCCGACAAAGCTATCAGCGATCCGACCCGTATGGTTAACAAAATGCGCCTCTTACGTCGTTTGATTGAATTTCCTGTCACCATTCGCCAAAAACCGGAAGCTTTGGGTAAGAACCTCAACAAACTCGCGAAAGCCTCGGCGACAGCGTTTGTGATGCTGTTTGTCACGACTGTGATTGTGCAGGCGCGGCAGTATTTGGGTGAGATTACCTTGTCGTTTGTCTTGGCGATGGCTGGGATCTATGCGTTGCGTGAAATTTTTAAAGATGATTTGCGTGATGCGCTATGGCGATGGATTCGTAAAGGGCGGCCCAAATGGCGCAAACGCTTTATTGACCCCACCTCGAATAGACAGATTGGTCGGCAGTTGGAGTGGCTCGATTACATCGACTTTACTGCGCTGCCGGAGGAAGTTAAAAAGCTGCGTCGTGGTAAGTTGCGTCAGCAAGAAGAGGCTGTGGTGCGTCTAAAGGTCAAAACCCAGCTAGAGACGACTCGCTTTTTGTCAGGCTATGACACGACCCGAGATGTTTGGAAGCTCGATTTTCGTTCTTTCTCACGTTTAATGGATCGCGGAAGTCAGCGTTTGTATCGTCTAAACGATGGACAGGTATTAAAAGACTCGGTTGAAAAGCGCCACCAATTCAATTTGGTGAGCTGTCAAAAGATCAAAGACCAGCCCACGGTATATCAGCGTTGGAAAATCACTGTAAACCGGTCGAAAGTGGTCGATATTGAAGAAATCCTTGACTAATTTTTCAATGAAAACGTATTTTGCCTGCTGAGGTAGTCGATACAAAAAGCATAAAAATCAATGGCACTGAGTGGCTTAGAAAAGTAATAGCCTTGAAACGCATCGACCCCCATTTGCTGTAAACTGAGCAACTGTTCTTGCGTTTCCACCCCTTCGGCAACCACGCGGATCCCGAGCTGATGTGACATATAACAAATGGTATCGACCAGTATTTGCTGACGAGAAACGGTGGCCATATGCTCGACAAAGCTACGATCTATTTTCACTTTGTCAAAGCTCAAGTGATTCAGCACCGCCATTGAGGACCATCCGGTGCCAAAATCATCCAAGGCAAGTTTAACGCCAATGTCTCGCAACTGGTTCATGAGTAGGCTAAATCGACCAATATCATCAATGGACATGGTTTCGGTGATTTCAAACACCAACCGTTTACGTTGCTCAGGGTGATGCATAAAAATATTCACCACGTCTGAGAGCAAGGCCTCACTAAAGAAAGAATCAGACAAATTGATGGCGATATCGATATGCTGATTGATGGTTTGCCACTCGGTATTCATCGCCGCATAAACTTGGCGTAGGATCCAAGTACCAAGCCGCTGTCCAAGACCGGCTTCTTCCGCTACATCGATTAATAACTGCGGACGGATTTGGCCCAAGGTTGGATGTTGCCAGCGAATTAATGCTTCACAGCTCAGTTTGTTAGGCTCTGACGATATAATCGGCTGATAGACAAGAGACAATTCATCCTGACTTTCATCCAGCAGCAGGGCATTTAAGTCATCCTTTACTTGTCGGCGTTCACGGGCATCGGCCTCGAACTTAGGCTTAAAGACCACGATACTGTCTTTTGAGGGAGAAGCATTTTTGGCCTTGAGCAAGGCCAGATCGGCATTATTCAATAGGGTATTCGCAAAGACCTCCGGATCTTTATGCAGTGCTGCATCAAGATCTGTGCTTTTGGCAATCCCAAGCGCGACGGTAAGTTGAATATCAGGATAGATGTCGTCGAGGGCGTGGCGCAATGTATCGCGAAGTGGTTGGGTGAAAAAGCTTAAATAATGGCCATCGGCCGTGGTTAAAACTGCAAATCGGTTGCCGCTTAAACGCGCGCAAGTATAGCCATAAGGTGAGCAGATACTATTAAGCTTTTGCGCGATTTTAGTGAGTGCTTGGTCCCCTTGCTCATACCCCAACAAGTCATTAATGTCTTTAAAGCGGCGAATATCGATGACAAGTAAGGTGTGTATGATATGTTTGCTCGCAGCTTTTTGTAAGGCATACAATAAATAATTCCGATTTGGAAGCTGTGTGATGCTGTCCATCCATGCCATTTTCTGTTGCGAGAGGCTGTCTCTAAACATGCGCCAAGAAAAGTATCCAAGTAGGACAAGGATCAGTCCAACGGTGAGGTAGATATGTTTTAATTGGTTAGCAAGGTATTCGCGCTGTTTGATAGCAGCAGGGCCGGTTAAATTGTTGATCATTAAATCACGCAGCGCAGGGAGCAGGGTGTCCATTTCGCCAAGCAACAGCTGTAAGCGTGGCCTCTGACCTTCTAATACCGCTTGTTCATAACGTCTGATGGTTTGAAATGCACGTTTGACCAGAGGAGTGGCACTAAAGGCTTGTCTCAACTTCTCTGTCTCGCTGCTTCGTAAAAAGGTGTCGTAGCGACTCCAGAGAATGTCGTACTTTAAAATGAGTGCACTGCGGTCTTGACGTTGAGTGTGGAGATACAAGGCGAGCTCATGGCGAAACTCGAGGGTTTCTAATTCCATTTGGGCCAATGCCCATGCTGACAATTGGGTACGCACAGCATGGCGAGAGTAGCTTTGATTGAACTGATAAAGCGTTACGACCGCGAAAATAAGGATCGAAAAGACAAAGACAATAAACCAAGTGATCGGGCGCTTAAGCATCATGAGTGTGTCACACCGCTACTCATCCATCACCTCTACACGGTTCGCTTGCCACACCATCCGACTGTGTATTATTTCGTTATCCATTAAATGATTCTCCGATAACGGGTAGATGACCCATATCGGCCCTTTATCGCGAACACGCATCCACTGGCCGTTCTTTTTTATCGCAAATATGGGGTTATACCGCTCAATATCCTCAACCGTAATGTGAGCCCAATAATCATTTAGCGCATAGACTTTGAGTGTTCTGGGCGGAATATCGAGCTGAGCGAGTAGTTTTTGTGCAGAGACACCTAAAAACCGCTGTTGGCCATCGGTCCATGGCGTGGCTGTTTCAATAGTACGATCTGCCATCGCGACGAGTTGTTCGCGCGTAAAAGCCTCTGTTCCTTCTGAGCTGGTAATCGTCAGCATCGGACTGGCAATGACTGTACGACTGGCTGTCATTGCGATCACCCAACCAACCAGCAATATCCATTGCAAGTAGCGGCCGTACTGTGCTCGGCCAATTGTGGTGCAGTGTGTCATGATATGCGCCTCCCAAGAGCTTCCTTTTAAACGTAGTTGCACGCACTGGCTTACTCAAGTGTGGGCGTGGAGGGTGCATTCGGTAGGTTTAGCAAAGTAACTTGTTCTTATATGCTAGAATATAATTCTATTTATAAATCATCATAGTCATACAATATCATGCCAGTTTGTTTATAAGTCGTCATAATGGCTAAAATAAAAAAAATTATTAAACCAATATTCTTTTAATGGGTGAAAGTATGAAACAACCCCACTTTTCTACGTTAGCTGTTCACGGTGGTGATCAAACGGATAAAGGGCACAATGCGGCTTTCCCGCCGATTTACACAGCCAGCAGTTTCATTCAATCTGACCTTAGCCATCAGGCCGATTTTGGTTACTCGCGGGTTGCGAATCCAACCCGTTCAGCTTACGAGAGTGCATTGGCAGCGCTCGAGCAAGGTTGTTATGCGACCGCGACGGCCTCGGGGATGGCAGCGACAGCCTTGGCCTTAGAACTGCTGCCGGCAGGCGCGCACATTATTGCGATGCGCGGTGTGTATGGGGGGACGCATCGCTTGTTCGACAAACTCCGCGCCACCAATAATGGGCTCAGTGTCGATTATGTCGACCTCAACGATCTCAATGCCGTAGCAGCCACGGTCAAGCCGAACACGGCGATGATCTGGATTGAAACCCCAACCAACCCCTTGTTGGAACTTGTCGATATTACCGCTATTTGCCAGTTTGCCCGCGAGCATGCGTTATTAACCTGTGTGGATAACACCTTTGCGACTGCGTGGAACCAAACGCCGCTGCGTTTAGGGGCGGATATTGTGATGTTGTCGACCAGCAAATACATTGGTGGGCATTCTGATATGATTGGCGGCGCGCTGGTCACCGCTGATGAAGCGCTGGCGAAAAAAATTGATTTTGCGAAAACCACGGTCGGCGCGATTGCCTCGCCGTTTGATGCTTATCTCGCGTTACGCGGATTAAAAACGCTCGATCTGCGTATGCAGCGCCAATGCGATAATGCGCTAAAAGTCGCGACCGCGCTGGAAAACCACCCTGCCATTGAAGCGGTTTTCTATCCGGGCTTACCGTCACACCCGCAACATGCGCTTTGTCAAACGCAAATGCGCTCAGGGGGGGCAGTGGTCACCATTCAGCTAAAAGGCACGCGGGTGGAAAGCGAGCGATTTTTAAGCCGCTTACGCTACTTCATCTTGGCGGAATCGCTCGGTGGTGTGGAGAGTATGATCAACCATTCGGCGTCCATGTCTCACGGCTCCATGAGTGAAGAGGAACGCGAGGCGATGGGGATTTTCGATACCACCTTCCGGCTTTCAGTTGGCATTGAAGATAGCCGTGACTTAATTGATGATCTTCTGCACGCGCTTGATCAGGAGGCGTCATGACGGATTATGGCGTCTGGACGGTGGTGACGCCACTGGTCACGATTGTGCTTGCTGTGGTCACGCGCCAGGTGATTCTGTCGCTGCTGGCAGGTGCGATGGTGGGTTATACCGTGATCGCCAATTTCAATCCATTCGCAGGCGTGGCGAAGGCACTGGATAGTTATATTGGTGTGTTTGCCAGCGCGGGGAACACCCGCACCATTCTGTTTTGCTTTATGGTGGGCGGGTTAATTCGTCTTATCCAAGTCACAGGCGGCACGCGGGCTGTGATTCATGCGCTCACCGAGCGTGCTCAATTGGTGAAAAACCCGATTGCGGTGCAGTTGCTCGCGATGGTCACCACCATGCTGATTTTTATTGAAAGCTCAATTTCTATTATGTCAGCGGGGACGGTGAGTCGTGATTTAGCCGATCATTATCGCGTCTCTCGCGAGAAGCTCGCCTATGTGATCCAGTCATCCTGCGTTGCGACTTGCTCCAGTGTGATGATCAATGGTTGGGGCGCCGCGATGATGGCGATTATCGGCGTGCAAGTCAGCAAAAGATATGTTGAAGGCGAGCCCTTCACCATTCTATTGCACGCCATCCCTTACAACTTAATGGCATGGCTCTCCTTGCTCGCGGTGCTGTTTTATGTGCTCACTGGGGCGAGTTGGGGGCCAATGGCGAAAGCTGACCAACGTGCGGCAGCTGGACAAGTACTGCGTGAGGGCGCCTTTCCTATTGCTGGCGATCATCAGCGCGATGATGAGCCGCTAGGCAAAGTGAGCTATTTTGTTTTGCCGTTACTGAGCACCATTTTAATGGTGCCGGTGGGCCTGTTTATCACGGGTAATGGCGATATTGCCTCTGGGTCGGGCTCGACCGCTGTTTTTTGGGCGGTGATGGCAGGGACTGCGGTCGCGATGGCTTTCTTTATCGGCACGCGCGTCTTGTCGTTAGATGCCTTTTTCCGCCACCTGTTAGCCGGATACGCGAATATGATGCCTCTGGGGGCAATTATGTCGCTGGCATTTTTAATGGGGGATTTATCGGCAGACTTACATACGGGACACTACATCACTGAAGTGATTGATGGCATTTTGCCTGCAGGATTATCAGCCGCTTTTGTCTTTGTGATTGCCGCGATTATGTCATTGGCGACTGGGACCTCGTGGGGCACGTTTGCAATCATGATCCCGATTGGTATTCAGATTGGTGCAGCGACAGGCATTGACCCGCACTTGATGATTGGCGCATCGATATCTGGGGCCATTTTTGGCGATATGACGTCACCGATCAGTGATACAGGCATTGTCGCGTCGATGGCGACGGGTAACGATCACGTCGACCATATCCGTACGCAATTCCCTTATGTCTTTGCGGTGGGGGGAGTGACCGCGGTCTTATTTGCGATATTGGGAAGCGCTTAAGCGCACACTCGGTTAGAAAAAGAAACTGTCCTTGCGAGTTAGCAAGGACAGTTTGTTAATGCCCAAGTACATGGAGTCAGTCTTTTCGGGCAAAAGGGGCAAGCGAAGGTTGATCTTGTTGTCTAATAAAATGTAGACAACGAGTCTAGGAATGTCTAGTTACCTACCCAGTCAAGCCTGTGTAATAGGGCTTGTGGCTTGGTTGAGATACGCAATAATATCATCTGATTCATACATCCATTGCACCTCATCGCCCTGTTGAATACGCAAACAGGGGACTTTAATCTTTCCGCCTCCCTGTTCCAGCTCACGTCGGGCGGCCATATCGCGCTTGGCGTCTTTTGCCGCTAGTGGCAGTCCAAGCTTTCGGCTTGCTTGACGAACTTTGACGCAAAATGGACATGCTTGAAATTGATATAAGGTCACTTGCTTTGAAAACGCGACCATGGCTTGGTGCTGATCTGCGTTCAGCTTTGGTGGCTTAGGCTTAGTGAGCGCTTCAACAACGAGAATGATCCGGCCAAGGATCCAACGAATAACACCCATTTTCACTCCCTGTGTGTATCAAAGTGCAGAGTTTAACACGACAGCGCACGTGACCCTATATCAGGGTTTGTTTCTAAATGGTGACAATGTGTTTCTGATGTGAAACACAGTGGCGTTGTATGGCGCCTTTTGGCTGGTAAACTAACCATCCTGCAACCTCACGATAATAAGCAAACGATTACAGGTACCCTATGACACTGCAAGCCATTGACTTTCAAGCGCCCAATGCGGAGCAAGCTTTTGTTGAATCCTTACGCGAAACGGGATTTGGCGTGCTTAAAAACCACCCACTACAACAGCAGCTCGTGGCTGATATTTACAACCAATGGGAAGGTTTTTTTAACACCGAGGAAAAACACGCATTTACCTTTAAGCCCGATACCCAAGATGGTTTTTTCCCCTCTAAAATTGCGGAAACGGCGAAAGGCCACACGAAGCGCGATTTAAAGGAATTTTTTCACTACTACCCTTGGGGGCAGTGTCCTTCGGCCCTCCGTGACAACCTGCAATCTTACTATCAACAAGCGACCAGCTTGGCTGAGACCTTGTTGTCATGGGTTGAGCGTCAGTCACCGGATAGCGTCAGTGAGCACTACTCACAATCACTTTCTAGCATGATTGCAGGGAGTGAGCAGACATTGTTGCGCGTATTACATTACCCGCCGTTAAAAGGCGATGAAGAGCTAGGTGCTATCCGTGCTGCCGCCCACGAAGATATTAATCTGTTGACCATCCTACCAGCAGCGAATGAGCCGGGCCTGCAAGTGAAAGCGAAAGATGGGCATTGGTTAGATGTGCCGTGTGACTTCGGTAATTTAATTGTCAATATTGGCGATATGCTACAAGAAGCATCGGGCGGCTACTTCCCCTCAACCACCCATCGCGTGATTAATCCTGAAGGCGCTGATAAAACCAAAGCACGGATCTCGTTACCGCTGTTTTTACATCCGAAACCAGATGTGGTGCTGTCTTCTCGCTATACGGCGAAAAGTTATCTGACTGAGCGTTTACGTGAATTAGGTGTTCTGTAAGCGAAAACAAAAGCCGAGGTGATATGTCCCTCGGCTTTTTATTTAGACCCGTTTCGCGTATTGCAAGTTAAGCGTCATCCCCCAAGGCCTCTTCGATGCGCTCGGCGGCCTCTTCATTCACCCATTGGTGCCAAAGGTCGCGATAGCGGCGTAAGAACTCATCGGCAGCGATCTCGCCATCAGCTTGATAATCATCCATCCAAGCGAGCATCTCGCTCATGACGCTATTATCGTATTCACGTTGCTGAACGTAGCGAAAGGCGACCGGCGATTGCTCCGCAAATGACGCTGTTGTGAGTGTGTGCACGGGAGAGGTGGGAAATGCAGTGACTTTTGGGGTCTGGCATTCCGCTTGAGTGATACAATTTTTATAGTGCTCAAGATCAACTTCTGCGCCAAGGTCCACTTCGACCATTTCATATTTGCCCATCACCGGCGTCGGTGCCCAGTAATAACCAAACCACGCGTCACGACGATCATTGGCACGAGCAATGGTTCCAGCCAGGCCAGCGGCAGAGCCGGGATCGATCATCTCAAAACCGGCTTCACCCAGTTGAAGTGCATCAAAAAGGTGCTTGGCAGAAATTTGGCAAGTCCATCCGGCGGGGCAGCCCATAAACGCCGCTTTGTCGGGGTCTTCAGGGTGTGGAAATAATTCTGGATGTGACTTAATACCTTCAATGGTAGCAAGCTCTGGATGTTGGTCCACCATGTATTTTGGCACCCAAAAGCCTTCATTTCCGCCTTGGCTAAATGCATTGCCGGCGTATTTGAGTCGCCCATCAGCCACCCCTTTATCGAGCATTGCTTTGTGCGAGTTGGTCCAGAACTCAGGTGCAATGTCCGGCTCACCCTTTTCTGTCATCGATACGCCTGTTGGCATGGTGTCACCGGGGACCAAACGCACGTCGCAGCCATAGCCGTTAGCGAGGATAAATTGATCAACATGTGCCATCAGCGTGGCCGAATTCCAATTCATATCCGCAATCGTGACATCACCGCAGGCTGGCTCATCGGCGTAGGCGTTTGGCGTCGAGATAAACAATGGAGAAAGTAGGAGGGCACAGAGTAGGGGTCGCATAGATCGTCCTTGAAAGTCGCTAGTGTTAGGTCAAAACCAAAACGTAACATGCGTCTGATACAAGGTCTATACTGGTTGAAGCGCAAGGTGCTGAATCACAATCTAAAAACACATTTTTTGATCTTTAGGTTAATATCGCTCGTTATAAACGCTAGTGGTACGCCTCCGTACAAATTGTTGAGCGCGTTGCCGTCGCACCTTTGCTTTGATGACTGATTGTCGAGGAACCTTACATGCCACGCCAAGAACAGCTCAACGCCATTGAACAACAAGATGATGTAATCGCCCTGTCGGGATCGCAAGCGGCTTTAAAGCTGGGAAGCGCAGCCCTAGTGCGTATGCATGTGCACACGCCGATGAAAGGGTTATTTCGCTTTAATGCCATTATGCTTGGTACAGACGGAAAACGTTACTGCTACACCCAAATCCCGTCTCTATCTGCGCAGCAAAAAGGGCAATATTTAAACCCAGGCTTTCAAGTGCGATTGCATGGTGTGGCAGCAGATGGGTCGCTAGTCCGATTCAGTGGCAAGGTGCAAGGCGTGCTCGAGAGCCACTGCAGTATTGTGTGCATTGAGCTTCTTCGTGAAGGCGCGACAGCCACGCCGTTGCGACAAGACAAGCGCTTTCCAGTGGCGCTATCAGCGACGCTTGCCACAGAGGGAATGAGCAAGATTGAGGTGGAGATACGCGATTTGTCGGTTGGCGGATGTTTATTTGCTTACCGTTCAATGGGCGCCAAATTAGCACCAGAAAAAAAGGCAACGTTGAACCTCGACCATATCGCCCCGAATCAAGATCTCACGCTTAATGGTTCGATACTCTCACACCGATTACTCAGCGATGATTACTTGTGTGGCTTTCAGTTTGACGATCGTAGCAAGGCACGCAGTACGTGGTTAATCACCAACCTTGCCTTCGATGGCACCTATTACCGATTAGCGGTGACCAATAATAAAGGTGAAACGTCTCTGAATTGGTCTTAATCTTCTTACATGCGCGGGGTCATTTTCAGTAAGCTGCCGTTTCGTTTATCTGTAAGAAGCAAAATGCTGCCGTCATTGGCTTGAATGACGTCGCGGATACGCCCGAACTGACCATCAAATAGCCGCTCTTCGCTCACCACGTTACCGTCTTCGAGGGTTAGGCGCACCAACAGACCAAATTTTAACGATCCAAGCAGTAGGTTGTCTTGCCACATCGGGAAGCGATCACTGTCCACCATGATCATGCCTGACGGTGCAATTGACGGATCCCAATAATAGACAGGTTGCTGCATACCTTCTTTCGCGGTGCCTTCACCAATTTGTGTGCCCAATCCGTAATTCACCCCATAAGTGATGATCGGCCAGCCATAGTTAACCCCTTTTTCGATGATATTGAGTTCATCGCCACCTTGAGGGCCGTGTTCATGCGCCCAGACAGTGCTGCCATTATTATCGAGTGTGATACCTTGCACATTGCGATGACCGTAACTAAAAATCTCGGGCTTTTTTGCATCGTGAGCAGAGAACGGATTGTCGACCGGCAAACTGCCATCGAGGTTTAACCGCACTAAACTCCCCAAATGATCGGTAATAAACTGGGCGCGGTCACGGTGGCCGCGGTCGCCCAGCGTGATGTAAAGGTGCTCTTGGGTCACCAATAGGCGACTGCCAAAGTGACGGGTTCCGCCGCGTTTGGGCAATGCAGTAAAAATGACCTTGCTATTGATGAGAACATCTTGTGACAGCGTTGCTTTGAGAACTTCTGTTCCCGCTTGACCGCGTTCATCTTCTGCAGCGTAAGAAAGGTATAGGGTGCCGGTCGCGGGGAAGTCAGGCGCTAACGCAATATCAAATAGCCCTCCTTGCCCCTGCTGATAGACGCCTTTGGGTACTCCTAATATGTTCACTGTCAGTCCATTAGGCGTTAGGCGTTTTAAGGTGCCGTTCCGTTCAGTGATCAGGATATCGCCATTAGGTAGCTCGGCCATCCCCCATGGGTGGTCGAAACCACTTTTCACTTCCTCGACATTCACAGTGACCGTCTCCGTCTCGACAGTCACCCCGTGCGCGCTCAACGGCGTGCACACTACGAACATCAACAAAAAAATCGACGATATCCGGTGCATGACGACCTCCTTGATCAGTGGACGCTGAGTTTACGATAGAGGCGATCTTTAAGGTGTGCACGTTGCTTTTTCATCGCGGTAAAAATGTCGTCGCTGGTTGGGATCTGCTTCATTTCTAGGCCACGAATATGATGATCGAGCTGATGATAACGCTTGGCATCAAGTTGGAAGTCAGGATCGTTCGCCTTCAAGTCATGAATGCGTTCACGGTACTCTGGGAACTCAAAGATAAGCGCATGATTTTCGCCTTGCATAAACACCTCCTTCTCACCTTGTGATGCTATTAAGGCTAGGCGTGCTTTGCCGATCTCTCCAGTTTCAGTCTGCTTGATTCGGGTCGAGAGGCGGGATGCTGGGCTCGACGGCTTTCGCCGCTTTTTTATCGGGGAAATGGATGGTTTTGCCGTCAGCTGTCAATAAGCTGATGGTATGTGGCGAACCGTCCGGTTGTAAGGTGACCAGCCCGACAGCACTGGCGTTCACCAAGCGCTTAGGACCTGCGGTGTCGGGATCACGCCTATCAATCCGCATGCGCTTTCGCTTGGTTAGCCAATTAAATGGTGAGCGAGGACTGAACAAAATACGATCGCACCATTCACAAATACTCAGCAGCGGCTCTGGGAAATTGTTTTTAAAGCCGCTCGCGGTAATTTGCCATAAGCGCGGGCTATTGGTACGAAAACGAATACGAATGTCGTAGGCAAATGAGTAGTGCACATCACCTGACAAAATCACATAGTTGGTTGGCGTACGCTGGTGGCGGAAAATACTCAGTAAGGTATTAGCACTGCCCGGATGAGCCATCCAGTTCTCAGCATCGACAATGGTAGGTTTACCGAGCCAAATTGCGATACGTTGTAATACTTCAATAAATTTTACCCCGAACATAGGCGCGGCCGAGACAATGACCGCACTATCATGCTTAAGCAAGTCATGCTGAAAATCCATCAGAGCTTCCCAGTCCATCAAGCCGGATGGGCGGTTCATACTGGACTCCGACCGCCACCGACGAGTTCGAGTATCGAGTACCACTACACAGGGGGTCGTCGGTACGTTGTAATGCCAATGCTCAAAGCGAAGTAGCGTCTCAATCATTGCGTCGTGCGCACTATCATTCGGGTCATCGCCAGACTGACCAAACTGGCTAGCTGTCGCAAGCGCAATAAACGAGGGATCAAACTGTTTAGGGTCATTTCCCCAGCCTTGGCATAGCCAATAGGCAAACAGGCCGTTGCCAATAATGCGCCGTGAAAAGGGCTGTTGATAGGCTGCTTGCTCCCAGCCTACGGTGATGTTCCAGTCATCGGTGATGTCGTGGTCATCAAAAATCATATAGGTGGCGAGATGCGCGAACAGACGCCTGACTTGGGGCAGACCGTGTTGAAAATGACTCAGGGCTTGCTCTTCACGCTGATACCGTGACTGCTGTTGTGGCGTTAACGTGCGGTTGAGTGCGACTGAGGCTGTATTTGTGATGCGCCACGCTTCTGGCGACCACACCAGTAAATACATGGCGAAATGTTCGGCAAAGCTAATCAGGTGATTGCTGGTTGTCTGGGAGGTGAAGATCGGCAGCGCACGCCCTTTTAACCGCTCGAACAGAGAACCATACCGTGCGCGCTGTGCGGGTAACAATTTTGTTCGGTTGAGGTAGCCATCAGGGTGGGTATCGAGTTCCCGGCAATGAGTAATCGGTGCGGCGTCAAAGTATTCATTTTTGAGCTCCAGCCGAGCAATCAAGGCTCTGATCCGCTGCAACATTGGTGTGGCGACATCATCGGCGTAAATCTGATCTCCGCTCATAATGAGCATGCCCGGCCATTGTGAGATCTCCTCATTGGCGAGTTTATCGTCGAGTGTGACCAGTGCATCATCACACTGATGGTGCGGGTGCCGACATGAGCCATGCGCTAAATGGTTCGCTTGGGAGGGGATCACAAAGTGCGGTGAACGTTCACCTTCATAGAGTAAATCGGGTATCCATTCAGACAAGGGCTTTTGATCGAGTAAGATGTCGTAACGCAATGGTACATCGAGCGGAAAGCCGTGCGCACATCGGAGATGAGCTAGCACCACCCACGCATGCTTCCCTGCGCGAAATTGCTGTGCCGAGGAGAGTGGCATCGCGGCAAGGAGGGTCTGATCATCAAAAACGGATAATGTGCCTTTGTCTGGCGGCGTTGATAATACTGCCCATACGACGACTTCATGTTGAGTGGTTCGCCGTAACATGGGGCCAGCAATAAAACGGGGCAGGGAAGAGGCGTCCGGATTCAATGTTCGTTTCCTTTTTCTGTCTGTTTGTCATCTTGGCATTTTTTGGGGAAAGGATGCAAAACGTATGTGATAATCGCTTGTTTTGGCGTCTTTTTAGCCATTTGAACATGAAAAGCGATAAATCACCGTAAAAGGGGTTGCACCCTTTGCTGCAATCGCCTACCATCCTTTTCGTTGTTACGAAACACGTTTCCCCCATAGTTCAGTTGGTAGAACGGCGGACTGTTAATCCGTATGTCACTGGTTCGAGTCCAGTTGGGGGAGCCAAATTTAGAAAAAAGCGCTAGCCGAGAGGTTGGCGCTTTTTTTATGGTGTTAGTATCAAAGAATGTTGATGAATTAGGCTTTCCCTCGAGCCTGCTTATTGTATAGATAGGTGCTCACTCAATGCTCTCTAAATTTTTAACTGTTCCGCTTCACGGAATATGTCACTGAGCTGGGCGCCCCCGTTGAGTCCAGTTGGGGGAGCCAAATTTAGAAAAAAGCGCTAGCCGAAAGGCTGGCGCTTTTTTTATGGTGTTAGTATCAAAGAATGCTGATGAATTAGGCTTTCCCTCGAGCCTGCCTATTGTATAGATAGGTGCTCACTCAATGCTCTCTAAATTTTTAATTGTTCCGCTTCGCGGAATATGTCACTGTGTAACCCTCCCTGTTTT
>NZ_MEBP01000016.1:0-670 GCF_001722075.1 Salinivibrio sp. SS2
ACGCCCAGTTAAGACTCGGTTTCCCTACGGCTCCCCTATGCGGTTAACCTTGCTACTAACATTAAGTCGCTGACCCATTATACAAAAGGTACGCGGTCACCCCACAAAGGAGGCTCCCACTGCTTGTACGTAGACGGTTTCAGGTTCTATTTCACTCCCCTCACAGGGGTTCTTTTCGCCTTTCCCTCACGGTACTGGTTCACTATCGGTCAGTCAGGAGTATTTAGCCTTGGAGGATGGTCCCCCCATGTTCAGACAAGATATCACGTGTCCCGTCCTACTCGATTTCACGACTAAGGCGCTGTCGGTTACGGGGCTATCACCCTTTATTGCCAGGTTTTCCAACCTGTTCACCTAACGCCTAAGCCGCTTAAGGGCTGCTCCGGGTTCGCTCGCCGCTACTGCCGGAATCTCAATTGATTTCTTTTCCTTCGGGTACTTAGATGTTTCAGTTCCCCGAGTTCGCCTCTTAGCGCTATGTATTCACGCTAAGATACCTGCTTATGCAGGTGGGTTTCCCCATTCGGAAATCCCAGACTCAAATGGCTTTTACTGCCTTATCTGGGCTTATCGCAAGTTAATACGTCCTTCATCGCCTCTGACTGCCAAGGCATCCACCGTCTACGCTTAATCACTTAACCATACAACCCCAAGAGGTCTTTTTGCTCGA
>NZ_MEBP01000017.1:0-576 GCF_001722075.1 Salinivibrio sp. SS2
CCACACCCCCCCTACCCACCCCCCCGCCCCCCCCCCTCCTCCCCCCTCCCCCTCCCCCCCCCCCCCCCCCCCCCCCTCCCGCCCCCCACCTCCCTCCACCCACCCCCACCCCCCTACCCCGCCCCCTCCCCACCCGCTCCCCCCCCGCCCCACCTATCCCCCCCGCACCCCCACCCCCCCCCCCCCCCTACCACTCCTCCCCCCCACGCCCACCCCCCCCCCACCACCCACCCCACCCACTCCCTCCCCCCACACCACACCCAACCCTCCCCGCCACCCCCCATCCCCCCCCCCCCCCCCCCCCCCCCCCCCCCCCCCCCCCCCCCCCCCCCCCCCCCCCCCCCCCCCCCCCCCCCCCCCCCCCCCCCCCCCCCCCCCCCCCCCCCCCCCCCCCCCCCCCCCCCCCCCCCCCCCCCCCCCCCCCCCCCCCCCCCCCCCCCCCCCCCCCCCCCCCCCCCCCCCCCCCCCCCCCCCCCCCCCCCCCCCCCCCCCCCCCCCCCCCCCCCCCCCCCCCCCCCCCCCCCCCCCCCCCCCCCCCCCCCCCCCCCCCCCCCCCCCCCCCCCCCCCCCCCCCCC
>NZ_MEBP01000018.1:0-9549 GCF_001722075.1 Salinivibrio sp. SS2
TTTGGTGTAATGTTGTCTGTTTGTGGTATAGTGTCGTACATCTTCATACTCTGACGTAGGTTTGGTGTGTGTTTGAATGATATGGCGACCACAGAGGACATACACCCAAAGAGAAGAAGCCAAGGGCCAATGTGGACTAGGCCTTCTAAAAGACGTAACTCAGCTTAATTCACATGCATTAAGCATTCAATGCTCGCTTTTTTATCGCTTCAACTCCGTGAGTGACACTCTCTAAGGCTGACTCGCAAGCTGGGGCGCCAACGCTTCAAGCTTCCAAACTCGGCCAAAGTGTTTGTAATGCCCCGCACGTTCTCCAGCGTCATTGCCCATACCGTGGTACAAATCAAGATGATTTTCTTTCACCGCCCCACCGGTATCTAATGCCATTAACAGCTTGAGTACATGCTCGCCTGTCCAGTTGCCTTGCTCATCCAACTGAGGCACTTCAGCGAGTAGCACACTCCCCATCGGTAAGTAACGTCTATCCGCCGCCACAGATGCGCCGGCTTTCAATGGAATACCTGCCGTGCCACTCACGGGATCTGCCGCCTTAGGCGTGAAGAAAACATAAGAGGGGTTTTGCTCCAGTAACTCACGAACTTCCTCTTCACCATGAGCCGCCACCCAGTCTTTGATCGCTTTCAGCGACATTTTTTCACGCGGCACTTCACCGTTTTCAATCAAGACTTTACCGATGCTGACGTAAGGGTGGCCATTCTTGCCACCGTAGGCAAAATACTCGAGTTGGTCGTTGTCGCCAAAGTGGACAAAACCACTGCCCTGAACTTCCATAATAAAGTTATCAATCAAAGAAGCGCTATAACCCAGCTCTAACCCCAACCCATCTAAGGCTCCATCGTAAATCGCTTTGCGATCTGGGCAGTCGTCATCGCAAAAGGGTTTGGCATAAACCGGATAGCGGAACAAGGCATCGGGTTGATGGCGCATCTCAATCACTGGTGAGAAATAGCCGGTAAACATCACGTTACCAAAGTCATCACCACCGCCCATTTGGTCGACACCCAGTCCAAACTCAGCAAGTGCTTCCACATTGCCTCCTGCATCCAGCCACGCTTGCAAACGCTGGTATACCGCTTGATGCTTGGCCACTAGCGAAGGCGATTTCGCTTTTACTTCGGCTAACTGATCATTAAACAGACTAAAGTCACGTGGGCTATCAGACACCACGTGTGGCACTGGAGTTAAAATTGATTCAAACCGCCCATCAACATATTGTTGACCACGGTCAGTGGGACGTACACACCCTGCGAGTGCGACCACACACCCCATCACGACTAACGCTTTTTTCACACTGTAATCCAATCAGTAGTTTGTAGCGCTAAGGCTCGCAAAAAGACCTACACTTCGCAATCACTTCTCATCGCTAAGTTGTAACTGTCTGAAAATCAATACACATTGAATGTGATCAAACCTCGCTTACCTGCCTGAAGTAGGCGACATTCATGAAAGTGTCATATAATTGTTATGTACTGTGTCTGAAACAAAATTGCATAATAAATGCAACATCAAGGGAGTACAGGTTGCTATGGATCTGAAAGTTGGGCGTTCAACGCTTCTTGATACCGATGCAGTGGAATACCAATGGATTCGAATGATGGCCAGTGAGGGCTGCACTCGAAACACTATCAATACCAGCATTCAACGTTGTCTCGGTGGCGATGAAACCACCGCCGATATTCTTCGCCGCGTGGCCATGAAGCAGTGTTCGGTTAATGAACTGCTTTCATCTCTCGACGCGGTTAAATACTAGCGTGTAAAGTGGCGCCATATTGCCATTGATCGCAATTGGCGCCTCTTCACTTGCAGCAGCGCTGCGCGCAAACTTAATTCGCCTTACCGAACATAGACGTATAGTGCGCTGGCGATAGCCTTTCTAGCGTTGATTTATTCTCTACGCGATACAGATACTCTTGTGTGCCAATCGTGTACGACAGCTCATCGCCATCAAACGTATAAGCGGTAGTCGCACGACTGCCATTGGTATAAATGCCATCCGAGCGCACCTCAAAACGGTCAGCCGCATAAGGGGCCACCTCTAGTTCCACCCACTCACCGTATAGATCTTTTTTGGTCATCTCAGGGGCAAAAAACTCGGGGCGAGTTGCCACAAGAAAACTGGCGCCACCCGCTAGAATAATAAACACCAGTAAAAATATTTGTTTGGTCAACCGCACGCTACAACCTCACTCACTGATAATCAGGATATTTTAACCAATCCCATTGTCTACTTTAGACGCAGTTTGCAAATCTTGTGAGTTTGGTTCCCAAACAGGAGCTAATTTGCCCCGTTACCTTGCCTCTTTATCGCTCGGGCGCGCAGACACGACAGCGCATAGTAAAATGACTAAAGGCTTGACACTTATCACCCAAAGAGAATAAAAAGGCACTGTAAGTGAATATTTAGACGGATAGGCACGTGAAGATAAGAAGTACCGCACTGGTTAAAGGGTTTCGCCAATCGGCGCCGTATGTCAACGCTCACCGAGATAAAACTGCGGTGATCATGCTGGGTGGCGAGGCCATGGCGGATGAGAACTTTCAGAATATCGTCAATGATATCGCCCTACTCAATAGCCTAGGCATGAAGCTGGTATTGGTGTTTGGCGCCCGCCCGCAAATCAATCGCACCTTAAATCAGTACGGACTGAAAACACCTTATCATAAAGGAATACGCATCACCGACAGCCACGCGCTTGAAGTAGTCAAACAAGCAGCCGGCCAAGTGCAACTCGACATTACGGCACGTTTATCTATGGGGCTCAACAACACCCCAATGGCGGGCGCTCAGATTAATGTGATCAGTGGTAATTTTGTTATTGCGCAACCGTTGGGCGTCGATGATGGAATTGATTATTGCCATAGTGGCAAAATTCGCCGCATCGATATTGACGGCATTCAGCGCCAGCTCGATCAAAACGCGATCGTACTGATGGGGCCGGTAGCCAGCTCAGTCACAGGGGAGTGCTTTAATCTCACCTCCGAAGAAGTGGCGACTCAGGTCGCGATTCGGTTACGCGCAGACAAGCTGATTGGCTTTTGCTCCGAGCAAGGGGTCTTAAATCAAGACAATGAGGTGATTTCTGAGTTACTGCCCACCCAAGCTCAACCGCTTTTAGAAGCGCGAGAAGCCGCTGGCGATACCGGCTCTGGCACCAGTCGTTTTTTACGAGGCGCAATTGCTGCGTGTCGCGCGGGCGTTACGCGTAGCCATTTGATCAGCTATAAAAAAGATGGGGCATTAATCCAAGAGCTGTTCTCAATTGAGGGGATCGGCACCCAGATCGTGATGGAGCGTGCCGAAAAAGTGCGCCAAGCCCAGATTGACGATATCGGTGGGATCTTGGATTTGATCCGGCCTTTGGAGCAACAAGGGATCCTAGTGCGCCGCTCGCGAGAACAATTGGAGCAAGAAATCCCACGCTTTACCATCATCGAACGAGATGGGTTAGTGATAGGCTGCGCCGCACTCTATCCGTTTAGTGAAGCGCGCACCGGCGAGATGGCATGTGTCGCTATTCATCCAGACTACCGTGATGGCGACCGCGGCGTCATGCTCCTCAATCACCTCAAGCAACGTGCTAAAGCCAAAGGGCTCGAGACCATTTTTGTACTCACCACCCACAGTTTACATTGGTTTTTGGAACAAGGCTTTTTGCTCTCCGATGTGTCAGCACTCCCTAACACTCGCCAAGAGCTGTACAACTATCAGCGGCGCTCTAAGGTGCTGACTTTAGCGCTTTAGCGTATCTCGCTACACTCAAGGCGCTATCAAAGCATCCGGCAAACCACTATACCGGGCGGTGCGTGCGCCCACACCGTGGCGCAGCACCGGCCAAGACGCGTAAAGATCAAGCTGGCGCTTCGCCCGCGTGATGCCGGTGTAAATCAGCTCGCGGGTGATCACCGGTGAAATGGTGGGCGGACATACCAACACTGTATGCGCAAACTCCGAACCCTGTGATTTATGCACCGTCATCGCAAACGCAGTTTGATGGGCGGGCAGACGGCTGGCAAGCAAATAGCGCACCTCTCCATCGTGGGTTTCAAACGCTACTCGCGTAATCCCCCCTTGCTGCACCGCAATCCCAATGTCACCGTTATACAACCCCAGAGCATGATCGTTTTGCAAAATCATGATCGGTCGGCCGTGGTACCAAGTGTCACGCTCTTTGGCGATCAGCCCTGCCGACGCCAAGTGCTGCTCAATAGCTTGGTTGAGACCAGCGACGCCAAATGGACCTTCAGTCAATGCACACAACAAACGAAATTGGCTAAAGGCACTCAGCACGTCCGCCATCGATGACGGGTTTTCGAGCGTTGCATTGTCGAGTGTCGTTAAGTAATCGCGATATCCTGTCACCGCTTGTTGCATCAGGGCCTGATAGCTGTCATCACTCAACACATGGTGGGCAATATCGCTATAGCCACGTTTTAACACCGCCCCCACCTCAGCCATTTCTCCTCGGTTCACCGCAAAGGCGAGCTGGCCAATGCCGGATTGGGCATCAAAGCGATAACTTTTGCGCAGCAGACACAGAGCACTGGCAATCGCTGGCGCGTGCGGATTTTCGGGTACATCAAAGCCAGTCAGTTGGCTTAAACGCGCTGCTTGCGCCGCTGGATAGCCCGCCTCGGCGTACTGACAAATATCGCCTAGCACCGCCCCCGCTTCCACCGAGGCAAGCTGATCTTTATCCCCCAGCAAAATAATGCGTGTTGAGGGCGCCAAGGCATCGAACAGCTGTGCCATCAAGGGCAAGTCCACCATCGAGGCTTCATCGACAATCAACACATCCGCATGCACGGGATTATTTTTATGATGGCGAAACGCTACTCGCTGCGGAATCGCCCCTAATAATCGGTGAATGGTACTGGCTTGGGTCGGTAGCGCCGCTTTCACGTCATGATCAACAGGCAAGGCGGCAATCGCCCGTCCTAGTGATTCAGTCAATCGGTTGGCCGCTTTGCCGGTCGGGGCCACCAGCTTGATAGTGAGCGCTGCAGAGGCTGTACGCTCGGCGTGGTGCGATGCCACCAGCGCCGCCAACAAACGGGCGACGGTGGTGGTTTTCCCCGTACCTGGCCCACCCGAAATCACCGCAAAAGGTTGGGTCAACGCGGTGGCTGCCGCCACTTTTTGCCAATCTATCTCTGCCTGTGAGGCGACAAATAAGTTATCTAGGGTTTGTCTGGCTTCATCCGGTACCGGCAGCGCGGTCAGACGCTGGCGAATATGCCCTGCCACTTGCTGCTCGGCATGCCAGTAGCGATGCAAATACAGTCGGTGTCCGGCAAGCACCAAGGGCGTCGCCTGCGTCCCGTCAGACACCACCGACGCCTGTGCCAATTGCTCACTTGGCGCTTGGCTATCAATGTGCGCCAATAAAGGCTGCCAAGCGACGTCACTGGGTGGCTGCCACTGGTGCAAATCAAGGCAGACATGGCCTTTGCCCACTTCACGGCTCAGCAGTGCCGCCCATACGGTGATAGCAGCCTTATCTAATTGGGTGTCTTCTTCGCCCATCAAACAAGCAAATTGCACATCAATCGCTCTTAATTCCCCGCGCTGGTAAAGTGCCATTAATGCTTGTTTCATATCGACTCTCCAGCAAAGAGGTTGTCCAAGGCGTCAATCAGCGCCTTGTCGGGACGGTGCGCGAACACACCGGTCTCGCCGCTATCACTGGCGCCTCGTAAAAAGAAATAAAACACGCCCCCCACATGGGTGTCGTAATCATAATCTGGGATCCGCTGGCGCAAAAAGCGGTGCAGCGCCAAGGTATAGATCTGGTACTGAAAGTCGTATCGGTGCGCGATCATCGCCTCTTTGAGCGCATCAGGATGATAATCGGCCACACTGTCCCCTAAATGGTTCGACTTCCAATCCAGCACGTAATACTTTCCATCGGCGCGGAAGGTTAAATCGATAAAGCCTTTTAACATCCCGCGCGCCGTGTCAAAGGTGAGCTGGCCAGCTCGGGCTGATAACGCATCATATCGCGCGGCGAGTCGATTCAATCGCTGGCAGTCTAGTGCGGCCAAAGGCATCACGAACTCCATCTCCGTTAATCGACTGGCGTTGTCAATTTGGTTCAGCCTCAGCCCTTGCTCATTAAGCGGGTGCTTCAATACCTGAGTCATCCACTGCTGCAATATCGGGCACCACTGCGGGTCATAGTTTTCCAAGCTAAGGTGATGAGTAATGAGCTCTGCGACTTCTTCACGCATCAAATCAGCGGTAAAGTCCACCTCTTCAAACAAGGTATGTAAAAAGGTACCGGCTCGCGCGCCTTTGGGAAACGCAAAAACTGACCAAGGATCCACCGCCACATCCGCCGTCTCCTCGTCAGCGAGATCATCGTCCGCGTCCAAGTCGTAACTGGCTAATGTTGGCAAAGCGCTGATGTGATGGCTTTGTTTTAGCAGCCCTGAGTAACTGGTTAACCGCCACTGTCGGTCAATTTTGCCGTCAAACTGACGGGCGGTTAGCGCCTCGTGCGCCCCCGTTTGAGGGGTATAACGACTATCATCTGGCTCAGGTGGTGCGACCACCGCCACCGCATCGCTCGCGCTCGCCAATCCAGCCAAACTCTCGGCCAGCAAGCTAGCATCACCGGCTTCTCCATGCTGGAGCAAATAACCGAGGGCCGTTAAGTGCAAAGCCGAGTCTTTTTGCCGACTATTACCTTGTTTAAGGGGCGCACAGCCGATAAAACACCCATACACGGCGCGCGTCACCGCCACATATAGCAAGCGGATATCTTCAGCCAGCCGCTCTTTTTCAGCACGTTCTTTGCCTTCATCGACATTATCCAGCGCCAGCACCGGCTGATACTGTTCATCATGATAAAACGGTTGGCTGCTTTCGCGATACTGACAAGCGAACGGCAAGTAAACCAGATCGTATTCCAAGCCTTTCGATTTATGGATGGTGACGATTTGCACCAAATCACGCTCCGACTCCAACCGTACCTGCTGCTCTTCCGATTGTTGAGCCGGCTCGGCCATTCGCTCTTGTAACCAGCGGATCAGCGCGTGTGGGTTGTCCAATTGCTGGCTGGCACTTTGCAGCAACTCCGCGATATGCAAAAAGTCGGTCACACAGCGCTCGCCTTGCGGCATTGCCAACCAGTTCTCTGCCACTTGGCGGGCACTGGCGACTTGGCGAAGCATCGGCATCACCCCACGACGCTGCCAAGTATCACGGTAATGGCTAAAGGCCACCACCTCTTGCTCCCACAAGGCTTCGTCTTGATTGAGTAATGCTAGCTGCTCAGCGGTCAGGCCAAATAAAGGGCTGGCTAGCGCCGCCCGCAACTTACGCTCGTTTTCAGGCTGCATCACTGCCACTAAAATGCGCTCAATGTCGCTGGCGACGGGGCTGGCGAACACATTATCACGGTTAGAAAGATACACAGACGCCACGCCTTTTTCGGCCAGCGCTTGCTTGACCAGCTGTGCCTCGCGTCCGGTGCGCACCAACACAGCGATATTGTGCGGCTGAATGTCGGCTCGGCCGGAAGGTGTTTGTAGATAACTATTGCCCGCCACCGATTGGTTGAGTACCTGAGTGATATGCTGTGCGGTACTCACCGCCAAGGTCTGTTCAAAATCTTGCTTGGCACACAATTCATCCGGGCTGTGATGCCAAAAGGTGAGCGCGGGCTGCTCGTTTCCCTCCACCACCAGCGCCTTTTGTTTGGCGCTAGGCGAAGAGGCCACCTCTAAAAAGGGAATACTGTCTTGATAGACAAACGGTGCCTTCGCACGTGAGAACAAGGCATTGACCCCGCGCACCATGCCATCTGTCGAGCGCCAGTTGGTGGCAAGGTTATAGTGATCACTCACCTGTGCACGGGCATGAATATAGGTGAAGATATCGGCGCCACGAAAGGCATAAATCGCCTGTTTAGGATCGCCAATCATCATTAAACCGGTGCGCTCATCCTCTTCCCCTGTGTCTGTCTCTGCGTCTGCGAATACAGGGGCATCGTCCGCCACTGGCGGCTGATAGACAGTGCTAAAAATCTGATATTGCAGCGGGTCTGTGTCTTGGAATTCATCAATCATTGCCACCGGATATAAGCTGCGAATACGCGCAGCCAACTGGCCTTGGCTATCTTGGTCAAGTGCGCTGGCAAGCTGAGAAAGGAGATCGTCAAACGAGAGCCACCCTTGACGGCGTTTTTCTTGGCGGAGCAGCTGCCGAACTTCTTTGATCGCCAGCGCGGTTAATCCCGGCTTTAACGTCGGCGGCTGATCAACCAATGCCTGAATTTGATCAAATAGCGCCAGACTCGGTGGTTCTGCTTTACTCTTGGCCGCTAATGTCTGTTGAGCGAATTTTTCCAATTTGTCAGGCAATTGGTAATCAAGCGTCTCGGCATTGGCCCATTGTTCCATCGCATTCAGCCAGTTCGCCAAATGGTCTTTGCGATAACTGCGGCCATCGAGCTTGGCAGCGCTGAGTTGCTCGTTGATCTGCTCCCCCGCCTCGCGCCATGCGCACTTCACCGCATCAATCTTGGCAATCGCCGCTTGGTGTGCCGCCATGAGATCTTCGCCGAGATCAGGCGCCTTGACCGTGACAGCCGGCCCGGATAAATAGGGCGCAATCTCTTTTAATAAGGCTTCCGGTGCGGGCCAGTAGCTGCTCACCACACCGGCTAACGATTTAGGCAGCGGATAAAAACGACGACGCCAAAAGTCGGCCGCCGCGCGCGCTTTGATCTGTCGCTCGTCGGTGACAAATTCATGACTGAATAGGCTGCCCGACTCAAACGCATTTTGGGTCAGCATCCGCTGACAAAAACCGTGAATGGTATAGATGGCCGCCTCGTCCATCTGACGTTCGGCCTCTAACAGTCGCTGCGCCGCGGTTTTACGATCGCTAATCTCTGCCAGCAAAGGTTCAATGATAGGATCGTCACTCTCACCGCGCATAAAGGCAAAACGGGCCTCATGAATGCGACGCCGAATACGGTCTTTTAGCTCTTGGGTTGCCGCTTCGGTAAACGTCACCACCAGTATTTGCTCGACCCGACACGGCGCCGCGCGGCCATGCCCAAGCAACAATCGCAGGTACAAGCCAGCAATGGTAAACGTCTTACCGGTGCCAGCGGAGGCTTCGATTAATCGGACGCCATCAAGTGGCAAGGTGAGCGGGTTGAGGATCTGCGGTTCCATATCATTATTTCATCGCCTAGTCTGCCCGCTATTGTAGCAACCCCTTGGGGTAAAACATATTCTAACCAAGACAATCGAGCGGAGCCCACTAACATCACGATCATCGAGTAGGGTGAGGCGTTGCCGCCTCATCCCTCTCACAGAACCGTACATACGGACCTCGTATACGGCTCATGCACACTTCCATTCAGCATAAATGCTAAACACATGCCCTGTCCTTACCTGTTCAATATTAACTAACCCCAGCTCATCGAACCACTGGTTGGGCATTGCATAGCTTGCTAGCGGGCTCGCTGCATTTCTCCAGCTGGTCATGCTTATCCATTTAAATGGCGTGTTATT
>NZ_MEBP01000019.1:0-29327 GCF_001722075.1 Salinivibrio sp. SS2
CTCTCAGGTAGTATACTCCCAAGGGCACTGACCTGCGTGAAATCACAGAAGAAGAGGTGATGCAAGCTGTGGCCCGCTTGAATGCTCGACCAAGAAAATGTCTTGGTTTTAGGCAGCCTAGCGTTATCTTTAACAAGTTATGTCAGGCTGCAGACGAGAGTGTTGCACTTCGCAGTTGAATCCGCGTGGACTTTAATCGCAGAGCGAAGCACCGATATTAACCACCCAAACGCTAAGGTAGGTGAACAACAAGGGTCGGGCGTACGCGATATTCCCACTTGGTTTGGGGGAAAGACCATGATTGTTGCGGCCGCCCCCGATGCCAGTTATGCATTAACCGAATATGGCAATGATTTATATTCTGCGGGTTATCAATCGTGGGATATGTCTAATCCGGCCAATCCAGTATTTATGGATCAATTGGCAGTGCCGGGACAAATTCTTAGCGATCCCGCACATCAAAAAGCATATCTCGGCAACCCACGGGCTGGGAATCGTACCTCTTGGATGGGCGCACGTATGTCGCTATTCATTCCTACACCGGTCGAAGAAGGTGGGAAATATGGCTATGCCGCGATGGGCGGGCTTGGTTTCTATGTGGTGGATATTTCGAATCCAGCGCAGATGAAAGTCGTCAGTCACCTCGAGTTTGAGCCAAGCGTCGCGGGGACGGAGGGCGACTATATCGATGTATCACAAGTCAAACAAACAGGCCTCGTCTACTTTAGCGGTTATCCGCTTAATGAGGAGTGTTTTGAACCCTATAAAGACGTGCATATTATTGATGTGTCGGATCCCGCTCAACCGAAAAAAGTCGGCGTTTTACCACGCCCAGTTCCGCCAAAAGAGGCTGCTTTTACGGATTTTTGTCAACGTCGCGGCAGCTTCGGGCCAAAACGTACCGGTGCTTACACCCAGCCCGGTATCGGTCGCCAAGGTATTCTTCCCTATAATTTTTATAACGCTGGCCTGCAGGTGTTCGATGTTAGTGACCCACAACAACCTGCGATTGCGGCTTACTTCGTGCCCCCGTTCAAGGAAGATGACGTTGCCAGTTATGCGATGGGGAATTTGTCACACAGTGTCTATGTGGAATATGACCGTAACTTATTTTGGCTATTCACTAATCATGGGATCTACGTTCTCTCTTCGCCGGTACTAGGCCAGCCATCCTTTGCACCGCCTAAGCAAGCCTGGCCACCTCGTCCTGCCAGTGTGCGTGATTCCCAATAAATGCTTGTCACATAAAGGAATAAGATGTCGCCAGTTCGTCGGCGACATCTTTTCAGACGTAAGGCCTCGTTTGACCCGACGTCGAGCGTCGGACCAAACTCATGATTCTTTTTCGTTACCGATAAAGCGGTATACGAAAGCGCCCAATATCGCGCCAGCGATGGGGGCAACCCAGAATAACCACAATTGTGCAGTGGCCCAATCGCCCACGTAAAGCGCTACCCCTGTACTACGGGCCGGGTTCACCGAGGTGTTAGTCACGGGAATACTAATAAGGTGGATCAACGTCAAACACAGCCCAATGGCAATCGGTGCAAAACCTTGAGGGGCGCGTTGGTCGGTGGCACCGAGGATCACCACCAAAAACATCATGGTCATCACCACTTCCGAGATCAGCGCCGAGGTTAAGCGATACTGGCCCGGTGAATGCGCACCATAACCATTCGCGGCGAATCCATTCGAGACATCGAATCCGGCTTGTCCACTGGCAATCAGGTACAACACGCCACCAGCCGCTAATCCCCCTAAAACTTGGGCAATAATGTAAGGGAGCAGTTGATTGGCGGGAAAACGCCCTCCCGCCCATAGGCCGATGGACACCGCTGGATTCAGGTGACAGCCGGAAATATGTCCAATGGCAAACGCCATCGTTAAGACGGTAAGACCAAAGGCAAGCGATACGCCGAGTAATCCAATCCCCAACTCTGGAAAGGCTGCTGCTAATACTGCACTACCACACCCACCCAAAACTAACCAAAATGTGCCAAAAAACTCTGCACCATACTTATTCATCCGTGTCTCCTTTTTTTGACTCGCATGACTAATAATGTGATGAGTATAGGCATACATTGTGTCTAAGGTATCAATAAGTAGACAGCATTATGTCGCGATGGCTAAAAATAAAGGACGTGATTGCATTGTGCCATACTGCCAATGAGCGCTTTTGCTTCCCCCTGCTTTCTCGCTCTTGTAGACTACGCGCGCGTTTATTATCGACTGATAAGAAAATCTATGCCTGCAATAACACCGGCTTTTAAAGTGATAGACGGTTTTTCTCTGTGTGAAACAGACACAGAGCGTCTTAATGTATTTTTTACTTATCTTCGTGAAGGTGAGCCCGAACTCGCAGAATTGCGTCTTGAGCAGCTTGTCCTTGCCCTTGCCAATTCCCCCTCTCAGGCATCCTTGTTTGCAAACAGTATTTGCAATGAAGCCAAAATCATTAAGCTGTCTCCGGCTTTTGTCCAATTGGGCATATTTTCTAAAAATGGATTAGTGACGGAAATCTTTCGCCGGCTTTACAACAAGATCAATCCACCACCCAAACGCTGCAACGATATCAACGATTTATTAAGCTATTTCGTTGGAGGCGAAGATAAAGCTTGGGTGAATGCTATCTCGTCTAAATGCTGGTTTAAGCTCTACCGCTTGCTGGTGAAAAGCGCATCCCCTGAAGCCATTCGCACCACCGGCGAATACATTAAAAGTGAGCTTTGTTATTCGCTGGAAATGTTAGCGATTTGGATTGCAGCGGAAGAGCTCGATCCTGAGCTGCTGCGGATCGATCGCCGTTTGAACGAAGTGGACTCGCCGTTTATTGCCCTGCAGCGCGAAACCAGTCAATTGGTGGCGACCATCAAAGAAGGCGAGATTGATTCGGTGGATACCGCGCACTTCTGGGTAATGATTGAACAGTGCCAGCTTCAAGTGAAACGGATCCGCACCCGTGGGATCAGCCAATTTGGCTTCTCAACACACGCGTCACACATGCTTGAGCGTTTAGATCAAACCCTCAACCGCATGGTGCTCTTATTTCAAATCCTTGATTTTCGTCACCCCCATCAAAAAGCACGCTGTGTCCTGAATTTGTGGCAACAATTGCTCACCTCAGTCACGGAGCGCAACAGCGTGCGTGCCATCTACCGCAAAAGCACACGCACCTTCTCGCAAAGCGTGACGCAAAACAAAAGTAATCATGGTGAGCACTATATTGCCAAAACGAAAAAGGATTATCTCAATATCCTGAAGGGGGCGTGCGGCGCGGGCGTGATTATAGCCCTGCTTGCGTGGGTAAAGATCTACATTGATACGCTGCAATTGTCGCCGTTTAAAAGCGCCTTTCTGGTTAGTTTAAATTACGGTGTCGGTTTTATGCTGGTGCATGTGCTGCATTTTACGATTGCGACCAAGCAACCAGCCATGACAGCGGCGAATTTTGCTGCCCATGTTGAGAAGAATAAGCAAGGGCGAACCCGAAGTAAAAAGCTCGCCCGCTTGTTGATCGACGTAAATCGCTCCCAGTGGTTCGCCGTGTGGGGCAATATTGTCGCAGCCATTAGCTGTAGTGTGCTGGTCAGTTGGGCATTTATGCACTTTTTCAGCGATGCGTTGTTGTCACCCGAGCAAATTGACTATCAAAAACAGTCTATTATGCCTTTCAGTGGTATGGCATGGCTTTACGCCGCGATTGCTGGTGTGTGGCTGTTTCTATCTGGGATCATTACGGGCATTCTCGATAATCGCGCCGACTACATTGAACTGAAAGATCGCCTTGTCGCCCATCCACTCATGCGCATTGTGCCTGAGTCACGGCGTGAGAAGGTCGCCTTTTATATTCACGATAATTACGGCGCTTTGGGTGGCAACCTGATCTTTGGCTTTTTGCTCGGCATGACCAGTTATGTGGGTTACTTAATCGATGTTCCCTTGGATATTCGCCATGTCGCCTTCTCTTCCGCCAATATTGGTTACGCGCATGTGAGCGATTTTCACGGTGTGTTGGCTTTTCTTTCTAGCCTGTTCTTTGTGCTGATGATTGGGTTTATCAACCTGTGGGTGAGCTTCGGATTGGCCTTATTTGTGGCGCTTCGCTCGCGCAGTTGTGAGCTCGACATCAAGTCCGTACGCACCGCTGTATTTAACCAAGTTAAGCAACATCCTGCTTGTTTGTTTTGGCCACAAAACACCGCACCGATGGCTAAAAACCCTCCATCCAACCACAGACGGACACCTTAATTATCTTGCTGTGATGCAGGCTATTTATCGGCCTGCATCACAGCCTTCATGTGCTACGTGCAAACAATTACACTCAAGCTTTCTATATACTCGCAACAACGACCAAATGACAAGATAAATATACAGATCATGCCAATATTACCGTTCATTAAATGAAAGGAGAGCTAGTCATGTTTCGTTTATCTCGTCTCGTACTCGCCTGCTTGATGGTGAGCACTAGCGCTGCGCACGCACATACTTTGATCGCAAACCATACACCCATGCGTTCGGCTGCTGTCTTAGAGGACGTCGGGGTGCCGGACCAGCTTGTCACCGAAACCGATTTGCTCTTTCAACCGCGCCGACACCCATTTAACATTGATGATTTTCTCGCCGAGCAATTGCCACACTGGCAACCGGTGAGCGAGGCGATTATGCATTGGAGCGGAGCGTCAGGGATTGATCCACGTATATTGATCACCACCCTCATCACTAATGCGCCGGAGTTAGAGCAGGATATCGCCCTCGATCGGATCAGCGAACTGAAGTTGCTACAGGCCATCGAGCAAACTGCCTCCACGTTGTCCGCTTTGCTTTATCAGCCCAACACGCAGACTTCTAATGCCACGCTGGGACATGCCACACAGACTCTTGCCAGCACTCTCCATTCTCCGAGTGACTGGCAGACATGGCAGACACGTTACCAAGCGTGGTTTGGTGATCAAAAGCCACTTGGTCAATACACCCTCTCATCACGTAGCTTGGTTGCGCCACCGGCAGGGTTTATGCAATGGCCGTGGCGACAAGGTTACGCCTGGATCCCAAATGGTCCACATGCCCATTCAGGTTCTGGTTTTCCGCTTTCTTCTATTGATGTTTCCTATGATTGGCCAAGGTGGGGCGGAACGACCTACAGTGTGACCGCCGCACACGACGGTTATGTCACCGTGCTATCACGCTGCCAAGTGCGGGTAACCAACGATAATGGTTGGGCGACCAATTACTATCACATGGATGGCATTCAAGTGAGCAACAACCAATGGGTGGACAAAAACACCAAACTCGGCACCTACGCCAGCCAACGCTCTGTGGCGTTGTGCCAGGGAGGGTCTTCCACTGGGCCTCATTTGCATTTTTCTTTACTCAAAAATGGCCGTTTCACCTCAATGCAGGATGCAGTATTGGGCAGTTATCGTATACAAACTGGCCGATACAGCTACGACAATGACTGTCGCTATACTTGGCTGACGAATACACAAACCGGAAATAAAGTGTGTCTATGGCGTCGTATCACCAATCCATAATCGCGTTAATGCGTGCACTTCACATTTCCAATACTGACATAAAGGTCACTTATTTCGTGGCCTTTATCTTTATTTTACACAACAATAACATTCATAAAACTTGCGGATAACTTCTCAAAACAAAACAGTCATTTCTTCTGTACGTTTTTTTTGTCACTTAATTATTAATAGATAATAATATCTATATAAATCATAATCATAAAACAAGACATACCTCTCATAAATCCAATCAAATACAGGCTTTTTGTAACAAAATCTATACAAGCAAAAAATAAAAGGCCTTGTAAATATTGTTATCTATAAGCCACGTTTGATGGGCGAGCAGCACGCTCGTCTTCCTATTAAGCAGTTGGGGAGAAAGGAATCTTTCAACAAAAAAATAGGGCAATAAAAATGAGATTATCCAAGTTAACTTGGTTATTAACCACAGGGGTTTTTGCAAGCACACCCGCACTCAGTGCAGAGCTGATTAATGTGACCGACGATGCCGTACTGAGTCAGGTTCTCGACCAACCAATCGGTGTGTATGCCCCAATGGGCTCGTCAGCCAATCCGCTAGGTTTCAAAGAAGTAAAACGCGTGACGCTGCCTAACGGCAAAATCAAAGTGCGCTACCAACAAACGTATCAAGGCGTTCCCGTGCTGAATACCAATGTGGTCGCCACTGAAAAAGCAGGAAAACGCAGCGATGTTTACGGCACTATGGCACAGGGCCTCACCGAAGACATTATGACAGTCGCACCTGCACTAGATAGTCTAGATGCCTTAGGTGCTGCGAAAGCACACTTCACACAAAGCCAGACCACTCTCACCGCCGCTCCCTTTGAAAATGAGAACACCAAGTTGGTCGTTCAACTCGATGAAAACCAAAAAGCACAGCTCGTGTATATCGTGGATTTCTTCGTCGCCGCAGAGGAGCCTAAGCGTCCTTTCTACATGGTTGATGCAGAAACAGGTGAAATCATTAGCCAGTGGGATGGGATCAATCATGCAACTGCCGGTGGTACCGGTCCTGGTGGCAATGAAAAAACGGGCCAATATCTGTATGGCACCGATTATGATGACTTCCCGGTCGATAAAGTCGGCGATGTGTGTACCATGGAAACCGATAACGTTAAAACGGTTAACTTGAACCACGGCACATCAGGTAGTAACGCGTTTACGTACCCATGTCCAGATGGCACCAACTACAACGATACAAAATACACTAATGGCGCATACTCCCCGCTGAATGATGCGCATTACTTTGGTCACGTCGTTTTCAATATGTACAAAGATTGGATGAACACGGCACCACTGACCTTCCAGCTGACGATGCGAGTCCATTACAGCAAGGATTATGAAAATGCCTTCTGGAATGGTAGCTCCATGACGTTCGGTGATGGTAAATCAATGTTTTATCCATTAGTCGATATCAACGTTAGCGCCCACGAAGTCAGTCACGGTTTCACGGAGCAAAACTCTGGACTGGTATATCGTGATATGTCGGGTGGCATTAACGAGGCGTTCTCTGATATCGCCGGTGAAGCTGCTGAGTTCTACATGCATGGTGATGTAGACTGGATTGTCGGTGCGGATATCTTCAAAGGCTCAGGTGGTTTGCGTTACTTTGAACAGCCTTCGCGCGATGGCAAATCTATTGACCATGCAGATCAATACTACTCAGGTATTAACGTGCACTATTCAAGCGGTGTCTTCAACCGTGCCTTCTACCTCCTTGCTAACAAGCCAAATTGGGATGTCCGCAAAGGTTTTGAAGTCTTTACAGTTGCAAACCAACTGTACTGGACAGCCAATAGTACCTTTGATGAGGGTGGTTGTGGTGTCGTTAAGGCCGCAAAAGATCTCAACTACAACGAAGCCGATGTGATTGCAGCTTTTAATACCGTCGGTGTAAACACCTCTGCCTGTTCTGATGACAACACAGGTTCGGTGTTACTCCCCAACGAGCCAAAAACAGGTTTGAGTGGTAGCCGTGGTTCCTCTGAGCTATTCACTTTCACTGTTGATAGCAACCGTTCGGTAAAAGTCACCATGAGTGGCGGTACAGGCGATGCCGACTTATATATAAAAGCCGGTAGCGCCCCCACCACCAGCGATTGGGATTGTCGTCCATATGACTACGGAAACGACGAGTCATGTACGGTCAGCGCACAAGTTGGTGAAACCTACCATGTGATGGTGCGCGGCTACTCTAACTACTCGGGTGTGAGCTTAGTTCGCAACTAATTACTCACCATCTTCAGCGCCGCTTTCCGTAGCGGCGCTTTTTTGTCCACCATTTACCTAAAAAACGCTAACTTTATAGACAAACCTTGATGTGCTTAGTTTTTTACACACCAAACGCCATCTTTCTTTATTCATAAGAAGATCATATAAAACCAATAAAAACATAATCTTAATGTCAATTTTGTTTCGCAAGTAACCAAGCCAAAACGTTAAATGTCGATCATTTTTCTCAGCGTTTTTTTTGTCGTCTATGCTGATAGAAGCACTCAAAAAATCGGAGGAACTATGCTCAAGCATTTGTTCATCATGGCATTATCGATTTGCATTATGTTGTCTGCGACCGTACGCGCAGACGTACTTACCATGCCATCACTTGATTGGCCCCCCTACTCAGGCAAAAGCCTGCCCGAACAAGGTGCGTCGGTTGCAGTCGTTAGAGCCGCGGTTGAAGCGATGGGGCACGAACTCAATGTTGAGTTTTATCCTTGGTCTCGCACTGTGTACTTGGTGAAAAACGATGCCCAATATGCTGGATATTTCCCCGAATACTACTACGAGACCGACGAGTTACTCTTTTCCGACCCAATAGGGACCGGTCCCCTTGGTTTTGTCGAAAACACCAATCAACCGATTGAATGGTCCTCTTTGGATGATCTGGCTGCACACACGATTGGCGTGGTACGTGGCTATGTGAACACGCCAGAGCTGGATGCGCGAATTGCCAATGGCACGCTTAAATCGTCCGCCGTGACTAGCGATACCCAAAATCTACAGAAAGTCGGCCGCGAACGTCTGCCTCTTGCAGTCGTTGACGCCAACGTGCTGGCTTACCTTAAAGAAAATGACCCTGCACTGAGTGCTGTTAAAGACAAGCTACAGATGAACAAGAAGCTTCTTGTCGACAAAAAACTCTACATCGCCTTTGCTGATAATGAAGAGGGGCGTAAATGGCGTGACATCGTCAACGAAGGCCTGAAAAAAATTGATGTTGAAATGATTATGCAGAGCCACCTAGGCAACTAGGTAGCGCTGCACCAAAGTTAAGTGGGAAAGCACTGCTCTACCACTGGGCGTGGAAAAAGATGGAAGATGAGCGCTATGTTTAAAAGTCTGAAAGCAATATTTGTAACACAAGTGGTTATTGCTGTTTCGGTCGTTTTGGGGATATCAAGTTACATTGATTACCAAAGCACCAAACAGGAACTCAATAGTGCACTTGTCGCCACAGTGGATAATGCCACCAATCGCATGAAGCTGAGCTTGCCCAAAGCAATTTGGGATTTTGACCTTGAAGCCGCCAAGCTCTCGATCTCCGCCGAATTAAAGGCACCCGACATCAAAGGTGTCCGGGTGTTAGATAACCAAGGCGAAGCCATCCTGTTTTTACGCCTCGGCCCTCCCTCAGAAGATGGAGATAAGCGTCCTCCCGTCGACATTGGCGCCGATCAGCAGGCTTACTATGAAGCCATGCCTAAAGAAGAGAGTGAACTGTCTTTCACCGAGTACGGAGAGACCAACAAAGTCGGTACGGTACAGGTATTTTATAACACTGACCGCCTAGAAGCGGCCCTCGCCGATACCCTGTATCGCAATGTTATCGAGCTGCTTGTACTTGATGCAGTGATGATTGTGTTTTTGATCTTAGCCCTGACCGCTACCGTGGTGAAACCACTTAACGACCTCACCGAACGCGTCCGCGAACTGGCCAGTGGCGATGGCGATCTCTCCAAAGTGATCCCGGAGCCAAAATATAAAGAATTCGCGAAGATCACTGAGCACATCAACCACTTTACCGCGTCTTTGCGCGAGATCGTCAACGAAGTGACGCAAGCTTCTATCAATTTGGCTGAAGTCGCAGCACAAAGCGGACAGATGGCACGGACAAACGCCGAGCGCCTCGAGCAACAAAAACAAAGCCTTTCTACTGTTGCAGCAGCAGCGACTGAGATGAATCAGTCGATTGCAACCGTTGCTGATACCGCGAACGACGCCGCAACCCATGCGCAGGGCGCAACCGATTTGGTCAATCAGGTGTATCACACCATCGAAAGCTCTGCGTCTGAAATTATCAACATGCGTTCTGAGATGGAGAACGTCAACGCCGAGATGCACAAGCTGCTAGAGGAAGGCGAGAAGATCTCCGATGTGGTGAACGTGATTAATGATATTTCCGAGCAAACCAACCTACTCGCCCTCAACGCAGCGATTGAGGCGGCTCGCGCTGGTGAGCAAGGTCGCGGTTTTGCTGTGGTAGCCGATGAAGTGCGCAGTCTCTCAGTCAAAACCAGTGAATCGACCGAGCAGATTCAATCCAACATCAAATCGTTGAGCGAAGCGACTGAGTCAGTGGAGAAAGAGATCAAACGTATCGGTAGCATCCTAGAAAGCACTGCGGGTCGCGTCTCTGAGTCACAAGAGTCGGTCAGCCAAGTGCGCGAAACTATCACCGATATTTCCGAGCGTAGTGGACAAATCTCGCAAGCGACTGACGAACAACGTCAAGCCATTGATGAAGTCAGTCAAGCGATCAACGAAGCGTCAGACGCCACGAATTATGTGACCGAGGGTGCGCAAGAAAACGCGGCTCGAACAGACAAAGTGCTGGAGCTGAGTGAAAACATTAAAGGACAGATGGGTAAATTTAAAACATAACAATCTGGTACATCACAAGGAGCGACAATGAAAAAGATATTTACAGTTGGCTTACTGTTTCTTTTGATGGCACCAGGGGTAATGGCGCGCACATTAACCGCCGCCCAAGACCCTTGGCCGCCGTTTGTAACGACTGATGCCTCTATGCCCGGTATCTCGGTTGAGTTATTAACCGAAGCGATGAAAACGCAAGGCTATGACGTTGAGTTCAAAAACATGCCTTGGGCACGCGCGCTAGATTCGGTAAGTAAAGGCACCATCGATTTGCTGCCGGCCACTTGGTACACCCAAGCTCGTACCGAGTTTTTACACTATAGCGAGCCTTACATGACCAATGAGCTTACATTTATCAAGCGCGCCGGTGACAGCTTCCAATTTTCCGATCTTAGTGGGCTACAAGGAAAAACCATTGGTATCATCCGTGACTATGGTTATGGTGATGCGTTTCTCGCCTCAGACAGTTTTGACAAACCAGAGGCGAATAACTTAGTTACAAATTTGAAAAAATTACTCGCTAATCGTATCGATCTCACCTTGGAAGACAAGGTTGTCGCGCTTTCCGTGATGAAAGAAGAAGGTATGGACGCCAATGCGTTTGCGTTTACGAACAAGCCCCTCTCATCGAAACCGCTTCACATTACGTCAGGCAAATCTAATCCGGATGGTGCTATGTTTATTAATGCCTATAACAAAGGGCTCGAAGCAATAAAAGCCAACGGGACATTCGACAAAATTGTTGAAAAATATGGTATTAAGTGATCGAAAGTAAAAATCTTGGATATACTAAAAGAAGGGATGCACCAGCCCCTTCTTTTTTTTGATCTATAGGGTATGTAATGCTTTTTAAGCGACAGTTCAATCGATGGTTTTTAGTATTTACATTAGGCTTTGCGCTACTTGCTGGACTAGCCGTTGTCAGCACGCATAATTACATCATTGAACAAGTCATAAAAGACGAAAAAGAAGATATAAATCGTAAAGCGTCTTTAATTCGTTCTCGTATTGAAGCGGCGATATTTAGAGACACCTACCTCGCCGATAGCCTTGCGACCATTGTGGCAATTGATCCCGAATTCGCCATGGCAAGTTGGAGCGACGTTGCAGGGAAACTTCTCACCAAAGCCAGTTATGTGAGAAACGTTGGGCTCGCACCCAATGATGTTATTAGCCACGTCTATCCACTAAAGGGAAATGAAGCAGCCATAGGGCTCGATTTTCGCACGCGGCCGGAACAGTATCGAACGGTACTGCGGGCGAGAAATCTTGAAGACGTTTATATTGCAGGTCCGGTAGATCTTGTGCAAGGTGGACAAGCGATTATCGCACGCTTCCCCATTTTTTTATCTCCTATTGATAAAAGCTCTTACTGGGGCGGCGTCAGTGTCGTGATCAACTATACTCAGCTATTCGAAAACTCGGGTCTCTTTAATCTGGTAGGGGCATCCGTTTCCATAAGGAATACCGAAACGCTAGATTATTTCCATGGCTCGCAAGAGACCTTTTTTAATGCCGACTTTGTTGTACCTATAAACCTGCCTAACGGTGAGTGGACTTTGGCTGCGCAATATACCATTGAACAAACACCTCAAGTCAGACAACTAAGCGTATTCGTTTACACTATTTGTATTTTCTTAGCTATAATAATTTACGGCATGATCGGCCTATTTTATCGCAGCTTTTTAAAAGCTAAACAACAAGCGTTCCAAGACGAGTTAACAACACTGCCCAATCGTCGTTTTGCCATTGATTTACTGGAAAAGATAACTACAGAAAAAAAAGAATCTTTCGTACTACTCAATATCGATTTGAATGACTTTAAGCTGGTTAATGACGTTTATGGTCATGAAGCTGGCGACGCGCTACTTGCTCATGTCGCGTCACGTCTACGTCAAAGTGTTCGTGTCTCTGATGTGATTGCACGCATAGGAGGGGATGAATTTATTGCAATATTGAGAGATGCACGACCCAGTGATGTAAATAGTATTATAAACAGCATCAAAACCTCGGTAGAGTCCCGCGCATGCGCATGGCAAACCTATAAACTCTATCCCTCGCTGAGTATCGGGCATGCGCTTTACGATCCTGAGTCACCGCAAAGCCTCGATGAAGTCATGGCCACCGCTGATCATGACATGTATCGTGTTAAGACATTGGGAAAACGTGAGCGGCCCGTGAAAGAATCGACCCAAGGATAAAACCGTAAAATGAAAAAAGAGGCGCTTACACCTCTTTTTATCTTGGTAATCATACAGCTCAATATCTATTAGTGAACGCATTAAATACGTTAATTGAGGTACTCATCCAACATTGCTTGCAGTTGACCTGATTCACGCATTTCTTTGAATCCTGCGTCTAATGTCGCTTTTATTTCATTAGCTTCAGGGTGTTCACGCGAGATCATCATATAAAATTTGTCCCCGCTATTACCTGGAACCGCGACCGCTTTCATGTTATCCGCCAAGTAGTCAATTCCTTGGGCGACTTTAAACCCAGCTAAGATTTCGTAGCGCGCCAAGAATACGTCACAGCGTCCTGCTTCCGTTTTTTGCACTAACTGCTCGAAGCTTTTTGCCGATTTTCTGACTTTACTATCATCAACACCAAAGCCTGTGTAGTTATAACCCAATAGCCCACACATACGAAGGTTATTCAAATCACTGACTGAGTTAACTTGTAAACCATTAGGGTGTTGAGTCGTTGAATAGATATAACTAGGTTGCAAGGTGTAATAGTATTCTGTGAGTAAAAAGTCACGATCGCGCTCTTCGTTAAACGACGCACTCAAGGCAATGTCATAACTACCGGCTTTCGTTTGTAGCACGCAGCGCTTCCAAGGCGGCATTTCTACACTGACATCCACGCCTTGCCCTGAAAATATCGCATTTAATACATCGACATCATAACCCTGAACTTGTCCCCCTTTTTCAAAAGTATAAGGGGGCCAACCAGCGCCATCCCCACATACTTTTAGTGAAGAGGTGTCCAGTGCAAATGCTGGCCCAGATAATAATGAACCTGCAAGTGCCGTGGCAGATAATATCGCAATTTTCATAGTGAACTCCTATTAGGAAACCTCCCCCTAAGTATTGATGATATTCACCATAACGCGACCTGAATCACTGCATTTTTTACGGATTCAATATAACCACCTCGCCAGGCTTTAACCCCTTACGCACTCGCCCTAGCTGTGTGAGCGATACAAGCCGTGTTCTCACCTCACCCGCATCGAGCACCTTCACATAGTTAAGTTGTCCAATTTGATAATACGCATTGCTCGGTAAGTAAAGCACAGGTTCGGACTTTTGTGACACGGTCACTTTTGCAAACATGCCTGGCAGCGAGCTATCGTTAGGATCCGAATACGGCAGTGTCACCACGACACGATAACTGCGTGAGCTCGTATCGGCGGCGGGCGTCATCGTGCGCACCATACCTGTCAGCGTTTTATTATAGGTGGGCAATTCAACCGTTAACGATTGGCCAATCGCCACAAAAGGCAAAACAGACTCAGCCATATTCACCATCGCTTCAATACTGGCAGGGTTATACAGGGATAACATCGCCGCGCCCGGTGTTGCCGTATCACCTTGGTTGATGATCTTTTCCGTGATCACGCCTGAGAAAGGCGCTCGCACCAGACTAAAACCAAATTGGGTTTCTGCCTCGTCCACCGCAGCAAGGGCGCGGCGATAATCAGACTGCGCCGTTTTTAAGCGATTTTCCGCTTCATCAAACTGAGATTGAGGCACCAGTTTTTTCGCCAACAAGGTCTCCATTCGGCGGTAATCACTGCGCGCGGTATTCAGTTGTGATTGCGCCGAGGCCAAGGCTTGTTGCACTTGGCGAACTTTGGCACTGAGGTCGGCATTATCTAAACGCAGTAATACATCGCCTTGCTCAACGCGGTCACCGACATCAACCAACACTTCCGCGACGGTGGCCGTCATCCGCGCTGCCAGCGTGGCGTTTTGTCGTGCCACTAGCTTACCCGAGAAGGTACGCGTTTGCGGCTGCTCGACCGCTTCCAGTGTGAGTGTCGTCACATCGCTTGCGACACGGTTGGGGGGCGATTCTGACGCTACTTTCTCGGTAAAGGCGCCAGCCATCGCCAAAAATAACACCAATAACCCAGTGCCTAGCACCAGTGCGAGTAAGCCTTTTTTTGCCTTCATGCATCCTCTCCTTCTACTGATAAGCCATGGGTCGGGTGATGTTGATACGCGAGGTTGTACACCACAGGCACAACCAGCAAGGTAAACACGGTAGACGCGGCAATGCCGAAAATAATTGCCCACGCTAAGCCATTGAAAATAGGGTCGAGGGTGATAATCACATTCCCCAATAAGGTGGTGCCGGCGGTGAGCAAAATAGGCCGCATTCGCACCGCGCCCGCTTGTACTAGGGCTTCACTCAGCGCCATGCCTTGTGCAAGTGACTGTTGAATAAATTCAATCAACACCAGTGAGTTACGCACCACAATCCCTGCCAATGCAATCATGCCAATCATCGCGGTGGCGGTGAATAGCGCCGGATTTGGGTAGCCGTTGATCTCACCGCTTAAGCCATTGAGCAACCAAAAACCCGGCATGATGCCAATCACGGTCAGCGGAATCGCGAGCATAATAATGCCCGATACCGCCGGTAGCCCAGTTTGTATCAGCATCACTATAAAAACGCCCAGTAGTGCCGCACCATAGG
This sequence comes from Salinivibrio sp. SS2, assembly GCF_001722075.1. NCBI lineage: Bacteria > Pseudomonadati > Pseudomonadota > Gammaproteobacteria > Vibrionales > Vibrionaceae > Salinivibrio > Salinivibrio sp. SS2. The sequence continues at coordinate 15,111 of NZ_MEBP01000019.1, forward strand.
CAATCCCCAGATCGCGAAAGACATCAATGGTGATTTTCCACTCTCCTTCACCACTCCATACCACCTCGATACCCTCATCAACTTGCCAGCCATCATCCGCGCCATTATCCAGATAAGTACGCGCTGATAGCGGGCGAGCACTATCCGATTCAGGTTGATTAAAGTCGGCCATCACATCGGCGACCACCTCGCCCGGCACCCGTCCAGTGGGTTCGGCGTACACATACACTACGGGGCGCAAATTTTTATGATAGATAGGCTGATCAACCGGTTGCCGCTCAAAATGACCGATCTCACTCAAGGCGACCAGCGGCTGCGGCGCATCAAGCAAGGCACCTTGAACCGATTGTTTAGCCACCCCTGCCCGACCGCGTACGTGCAGTGCGAGCAGCGCATCAAGTTGATCACGGGCATCTGGCGCAAGTTGCAGCCTCACGGGCAAAGGATCCATTTCATCGGCATCCGCTAAATAGGCCAGCGTGACCCCTTGGTTCGCGGCCCTGAGCGCTTGGTTAATATCGGCTACCGCAATGCCAGACAAGGCGGCTTTTTCTTGGTCCACCACAAACTGCCAGCTCGATAGAGGCCCTTGAATACTGGTGCTCACTTCTGACACCAAGGCTTCACGCTTTAATCGCTCGGCCACCTGAGTCGCTTGCGCTTGCAGGGTTGAATACGGCGTGCTTGGTGAGCCATACAGTTCCGCGACAATGGTTGCCAGCACCGGCGGCCCCGGCGGCATTTCCACTAATTGCACCTCGGCATCATATTTTGCTGCGATGGCTTCTAATTCATCACGCATGCGGGTGACCAAGCCATGTGATTGCAACGTGCGCCGGTGCTTATCCACCAGCACCACACGCAGTTCACCCTGGTAAGGCGCTTGGCGAGTAAAGTAATGTCGCACCATGCCATTAAAATCCATCGGTGAAGCGAGCCCGGCAAAGCCGGATACCGACACCACCTCGGCTTGCGTTTGTAGGTAACGATTCATCTCTCGCAGCGCATTGGAGGTATCGACATGATTAGCGGTTTCCGGCAAATCTAATACCACCTGAAACTCGTTTTTATTGTCATACGGCAACAGCTTAAGCGGTACGAGGCGCAAAGCAGGCAGCAGAGCGGCGATGACAAACAACACGCCCACTAGCCATAAAAACGCTTTGGCGCGACGATTACTCTCGAGCAATGGCAGCAACACGCGTCGGTAGCCACGGTACAGCGGCGTTGTCTCAATGCGATAGTCATCGCCTTTATTGGAAGCGCGGACAATTTTTTTGGCAAGCCAAGGGGTGACTAAAAACGCTACCAAGGTACTGATCACCACACTGACCGGCACATTGAATGCAAGGGGCGCCATATACGGCCCCATCATGCCGGTGATAAAAAACATCGGGGTAAATACAATCACAATCGCCACCGTCGACATGATCAATGCGCGTTTGATTTCCAACATCGCCAGCACAATCGTGCGTCCACGGGGCTTATTATCATGAGTTAGGTGCCGTTCAATGTTGTCGATACTGGCAATCGGATCATCAACAATCAGTCCCAGCGCCAAAATTAACGCAAACAGGGTGACGCGGTTAATCGAATAGCCAAAGGCTAAATCCAGCCCTAATGCCGCGCCATAACTAATGGGAATGGCAATTGCCACCACTAAGGCACTGCGCCAGTTTAAGAACAAGCCAACAAAGACCACCACGGTGAGCACTGCAATACCGAGGCTAGACACCAAGTTTTTCACTTTGGCATCGGCGGTTTGACCGTAATTGCGAATAACCTCAACGCTCACGCCCTCAGGAAATTGCGTGGCGACCAGATGATTGAGGGTAGCGGTGACATCCTCGGCCACACTCACCGCGTTCGAGCCTTTTTGCTTCGCCACCGAGAGAAACACCGCTGGATGCGGCTGGCTATCATCCGTCGATTGGATCCAGGTATCTGTGGTGGGCTCTTGCGCACCGTCAGATAATTCGGCCACATCCTGCAGGTACACAGGTTTGCCATTGACCACCACCACCACTAAATGGCGTATCTCCTCAAGGCTTTGATACCACTGGCCGGTTTTTAATACATAGCGCTCACCTTGATGCTGAATATCCCCGACATCACGCTTTTGATGGCTTAGCGAAAAGGCATTAGTCAGATCAGACACGCTGATCTGATAGCTTGCCATAGCCGCAGGATCGAGCGTGACCAATACCTGCCGCGGCACCCCGCCCACTACCTTTACCGCATTGGTTTCGGGAAGGGCTTTGAGATCCAAGGTGGCCTGCTCGGCAATGCGTCGCAGCGCATAATGGTCGAGCTGGTCAGGGTTGTCGCTACGCAGTGCCGCAATCACAATCGGTACATCATCAATTTCTACCGGCTTAATCGCCCATTCGCTCACAGCAGCTGGGATCGCATCTTGGTTGGCGTACAGCTTGTTATAAAGTTTCACCAAGGCAGACTCGCGATCTTCACCCACGTAAAAGCGCACCGTGACCAACGCGGAGCCTGCTTGGGTGGTGGAATACACATACTCCACCCCATCAATTTGACTGACTTTTTTCTCGAGCGGCTGCGTCACCTGCTTTGCCACTTGTGGCGCACTCAAACCAGGCGCTTGTACCACCACATCTGCCATTGGTACCACGATTTGCGGATCTTCTTCTTTGGGTGTGAGCCACAGCGCCGCCGCCCCGACCAGCAGTGCAAGCACGATGAGGATGGGCGGGAAGAAGCTATTCATTACTCGGGTGATCAGCTGACCTTGTGGCTGGGCATCTCGCATATTCGATCCTTTGGCTGATGACAGTATCGACAAGAAAACGATAGGTAAAATGGCTGAATGTTAATTAACTTAGCGCATCGACGGGCAATGAATGTGTGCTGCTCGCTCAGATTCAGGCACATCAGGCACAATAGAGCCGCTGCAAGGTGGCGATAATCGCCGCGACGTGGGGGTCATTGAGCTGATAAAACACCTGCTGGGATGACTTGCGCACCTTAACAAGCTGATGCCGCTTTAACACGCTAAGGTGCTGGGAAAACGCCGACTGACTGAGCGACGACCCTTGCAGCAATTGCCCCACGGAGCGCTCTCCGGCCAAGAGCTGGCACAGCACAATTAAGCGCTCAGGATGGGCCATCACTTTCAACATGGTCGCCACCAAAGACGCTTGCTCACGCATGGCAACAATGTCCATGTCGGGTATGCTTTCTGCCTCAAACGGCACGCTTGACTCTGCCATCGCCTACTCCTCTCTCGCCAATACTCATAGCTTAGCGCGCCATTTTATTTAGTCAATTCTAATTTAGATTAAATATAATTAGACTTTTCTAAATATAACTTCTAGAGTGATCCCAGTGCCGACAAACACTGAAGGCGTTCGAGCCAAAGCGGTTCGGTCTGTCGGGTAATCGTATAGAGGATGCAAAGGAGTCTTGCTATGACAATTGATAATGGCGTACGCGTAATCGCTGGCATGATGGTGCTACTTTCTGTCGTGCTTACCCTCACAGTTCACAGCCAATTTATTTGGCTAACCGTCTTCATTGGCGTAAACCTGATCCAAAGTGCGTTTACAGGGATTTGTCCGGCTGCCTTTTTCCTGAAAAAACTTGGACTCAGCAACGCTTGATGGAGTCATAATGACCAAAATCGTAATTATTGGCGGCGTCGCTGGTGGCGCCTCTGCCGCCGCTCGCGCCCGTCGTTTAAGTGAAGAAGCCGACATCATTATGTTCGAACGTGGCCCGTACGTCTCGTTCGCGAACTGTGGTTTGCCTTATCATATCGGCGGTGACATTACCGATCGCAGTAAACTCTTGCTGCAAACCCCAGACAGTTTTCGCGCCCGTTTTAATGTGGATGTGCGCATCAACAGTACGGTCACTGCGATTAATCGCGAGGACAAAACCGTTACCGTCACTCGTGCCGATGGCAGCGATTATCAAGAAAGTTACGACAAATTACTGTTAAGCCCAGGTGCGGCCCCCATCATGCCGCCCATCCCTGGCCTAGATAATCCGCTGACCCACTCGCTCCGCAATATTCCAGATATGGATGCGATTTTGCGTACCATTGATATGAATAACCCCAGCCATGCGACTGTCGTTGGCGGGGGCTTTATTGGCCTTGAGATGATGGAAGCGCTGCATCAACGCGGGATTAAAACCACCCTATTGGAGATGGCCGATCAGGTAATGACGCCGGTTGACCGAGAAATGGCGGGATTTGTTCATCAAACCATTCGCGATCAAGGAGTGGATTTACGCCTAGGCACAGCGCTGGAGTCCGCCGAGTTTATTCCCACCACGCATGTCGCCAGTGATGATGCCGGCGAGCCCAGTGAGCCGCAACACTTAGAAGGTTCACTGAACCTCACGCTAAATAATGGTGACACGCTGCATACTGAATTGTTGATCATGGCGGTTGGCGTTAAGCCTGAAGTCACGCTGGCGCAACAAGCGGGCCTTGCCATTGGTGAAAAAGGCGGCATTGTGGTCAACAGTACTCTGCAGACCCAAGATCCCGATATTTACGCGGTCGGCGATGCAGTCGAAGAAATCGACTTTGTGACCCATAAGCCAACGTTAGTGCCACTAGCGGGTCCGGCGAACCGTCAAGGACGCATGGCCGCTGACAATATGCTAGGAAGTACTGAGCATTATCTTGGCACCCAAGGCACCGCTATCTGTAAAGTGTTCGATCTCGCCGTCGCCTCGGTGGGCCAAAACGAGAAACAACTTAAGCACGCTGACATCAACTATCAAAAGGTCTATGTTCACGCCGCCAGTCATGCCGGTTATTATCCCGGTGCGGAAATCGTCTCATTTAAGCTGCTGTTTGCCCCTGATACCGACGCGATTTTAGGCGCACAAGCGGTGGGTAAAGATGGCATTGATAAGCGCATTGATGTCATGGCCGTGGCACAACGTGCTGGCATGACCGTTGAGCAGTTACAACATCTAGAACTCACCTACGCGCCGCCGTATGGCAGTGCCAAAGATGTGATTAACCAAGCGGCGTTTGTGGCCACCAATATTCTTAAAGGTGACGCGAACCCTATTCACTTTGATGAGTTAGAAAAACTTACCGACGATCAAGTGCTACTCGATGTGCGCAATGCGCCCGAGCGAGAAAACGGCCAGTACATTGAAGGCGATGTGCATATTCCGGTCGACGAGCTGCGCGGACGCATTAATGAGCTGCCAAAAGACAAAGAAATTGTGGTGTACTGCCAAGTCGGTCTGCGCGGCAACGTCGCCTACCGCCAGCTAGTCAACAATGGCTTTAAAGCACGTAACTTGATTGGTGGCTATCGCACTTACAAATTCGCCACAGCGTAGTGCGAACACTGTATTCAAATTCAACTGGGTGACCCCACATGGGTCACCTTTTTTATGCTGGCCAGTAAACGGTTACGAAAACAACCCCGACGACAAATAACGGTCGCCGCGATCGCAAACAATGGCCACCACTTTAGAGTCTGACTGGACTTGAGCGAAAAAGCAGAAATTTACAGCCATATCATAAACATAGTTTATGCATTGAGGCTAGCGTCTAGTAATGCAGGCATGAGCGCCCTTCGTGGAATCCGTATTTTCGCAAGAAACACAGGTTGAGAGACAACGTCTCCGAACGAATTATTACTTTTGATACTCCAAGACTCCGACCATCTGCAGACAGTTCACCAAGACCGCACTGATGAAATGGTCGCGATCTATCTCTGAAGAAGCAATAATATCGTCGGTTGCACCGTATACACCGCTATAGATAATGAGAGAGGTAATGCGCGCTTCTGAAACCTGCCACACACCGACTCGTGTACCGTTTTCAAGAATGACTTGCAATTGTTCGAGAATCGCATTTTTTTCCCAGTTTGTACGGTTATGGTGGTGATGATTGGTGTAGACAATATCATGCAGGCGGTATGTGTCTACGTAAGCTTCGATACTTTCCCGAACCCAAGCGCAAAGCTGCCCCAGATAGTCGTCAGCTTTGCAGGTGCCTGTTTTTTCTTCAAGCCGCTTTAAAAACTGGTCGGTATATCGCTCCCTCATGGCCGAGAGCAACTCATTCTTAGACGCGAAATAATGGTAAAAAGTCCCTTTGGCGACCTGTGCCTGCTCGACAATTTCGTTGATGGTCGTCGAGTCAACTCCTTTGGCAAGGAAGAGTTGCTCGGCAGCAGACATCAACTCGCTCAGGCGAACTTCAGCGGGTTTGACACACCTAACTCTCGGCGGAGAAGACTCCGTACGGTTTGTTTTATATCTCATCGCAATCAGTGTTTTCCTTCTCAAACTGTGCTAATTGTTCCCGTGGCGAATGGGAACAACTCGCTAGTACATTGGTAATAAGTGACTTGAAGTAACTGAGAATACCAAGTAACGGATTCATGCTGATGCGGACAAAGTCACCTTTGATTCACATATCTTAGATTTTATTGTTTGTATCAAAAAATAAAAGCCAAATCCTGCAAATATCCCTCCCTCTCACGTAAGTAGAAAATTTAACCCACAAATTGACCGACCGACGGTCAGTGTATATTATTGCAAATAATTATCATTATAGTAAAGGGATACTCATGCAAAGATACCGTACTTTTGCTCTAGTCATCGCGGCTTATCTCGGCACCTTCTTAGCAACGCTAGATATCAGCATTGTCAATGTCGCGTTGCCAACACTTCAGGAGGCTCTCCATGCAGACATGGCTGGACTTCAGTGGATTATTAACATTTACGCTATCGCACTTTCTGCAGTGATGTTGTCCGCGGGACCACTGGGCGACAAATATGGTCATAAGCGGGTGTGGTTAGGTAGCGTTACCCTTTTTATTATCGGCTCGGTGATGTGTGCGTTGGCCACGAATCTGAACATTTTGCTATGGGGGCGTGGAGTACAAGGAGTTGCAGGCGCACTATTGATCCCAGGCGCTATGCCTATTCTAACCCACGCATTTCCCGACTCCCGCCAGCGAGCTCGTGTAATCGGTGGGTGGTCGGCTTGTAGTGCCTTGTCACTGGTTTCGGGCCCTTTGATCGGAGGCTTTCTCATTGAACATACTGGTTGGTCAAGTATATTCCTAGTTAACGTCCCAATAGGTATCATTGCAGTTTTACTTGGGGCTTGGGGAATCGTCGAACGCAAACACCCTGAACATGCAGCGTTTGATCCGATTGGCCAAATATTGAGTATGATTTGGCTTGGAATGCTCAGCTATGCGCTGATTGAAATTGGCGAACATGGAGCTTCTATGCAGAGAGTCCTGCTTCCTCTGTCTTGTGCCACAGTGGCTTTTATGGCCTTTGCCTGGATTGAATTGACAGTTAAAAAGCCACTGTTTCCTATTCTTCTTTTTCGCAATATATCTCTAGCCGTAGCAAACTTGGCTTCTTTTACATTGGGGTTTTCGGCCTATGCAAGTCTTTTCTTTCTATCGCTATATCTGCAACAAGCGCGAGGCGATACACCACTGGAGGCTGGGTGGCATCTGATGCCTCAATTTGTGGTAATGGGGGGGACTTCCTTGATATTCGGCCACATGGCACAAAATCTTTCGCTAAAAAAACTAATGGTCGGTGGATACACGTTAATTGGTATTTCTCTATGCTCTATGTCACTGTTCACGACCAGTACGCCTTACCTTATTGTCGGTAGTATCTTAGCTATTCTTGGTCTTGGGATGGGACTTTCTGTTCCTGCGACAGGTATGATGGTCATGGAGTACGCTCCCGCAGAACGTGCCGGGATTGCATCGGCAACCATGAACGCTTTGCGTCAGATAGGTATGACACTGGGTATTGCGATATTAGGCAGTATCATGAGCATCTATGCAATCCAGCAGATGGCGGAGATGGTCAGTTCCAACAATATGCCAAATACTGTTGAGATTGCCCTACGTGCAATAGTCAGAAATGAACTTCCTTCTGGTCAAGAAGGGTGGTTTCTAGCTTACCGGGCCTCGATCGCAGGTGGATTTGGAATCGTGATGTTCTGTGCTGGTTTGCTCTGTGTACTAACTGCTGTGCTGCTAGTCGTTTTCACGGATGAAAGGAATATCTCGTATGTGAGCCTCCCTCGAAAAATGAGGTGTTAGCAGTTAGAGTGTTACGGTTTACATTCAAACGAAGAACAGCTAGATGACCCGACTTGGGTCACCTTTTTTATACCTGCTGATCAGCGTTTACGAAAACAGTCCCGACGACAAATAACGGTCGCCGCGATCGCAAACAATGGCTACCACCACAGAGCCGGGTTCGGCTTTCGCGACTTGCAGGGCCGCAAACACCGCGCCACCCGAGCTAACACCTGCACATATACCCTCTTCTCTGGCGAGGGCGCGCGCAGTCTCTTTCGCATCTTGCTCAGAAATGTCCATCACCTCGTCGATATGCTCGTCGGTATAAATGCCAGGTAAATACTCAGCCGGCCAGCGCCGAATACCAGGGATCGCACTCCCTTCGGTAGGCTGTAAGCCAATGGTTTTAATCGTGGGGTTTTGCGTTTTTAGGTACTTTGACGTTCCCACAATGGTGCCTGTGGTGCCCATGCTGGCGATAAAGTGGGTGATTTGTTGCTGGCTTTGTTGCCAAATTTCTGGGCCCGTACCCGTTAAGTGCGCCTGCCAGTTATCCGGGTTATTAAACTGATCCAACACTTTGCCCTTACCCTGTGCCTGCATGGATAAAGCTAAATCGCGTGCGCCTTCCATCCCCGCCGCTTGAGAGACGAGGATAAGCTCACTGCCATAGGCTCGCATGGAATCTTTGCGCTCCTGTGTGGCATTTTCAGGCATGATTAAAATCAGTCGATAGCCTTTAATCGCCGCTGCCATCGCCAGCGCGATCCCAGTGTTGCCACTGGTCGCTTCAATCAAGGTATCGCCCGGTTGAATATCTCCCCGTGCTTCTGCTTGCACGATCATATTAAGTGCGGGTCTGTCTTTCACCGAACCGGCTGGGTTATTGCCCTCGAGTTTGACCAAAACAGTGCTACCTGTCGCTGCGGCTAGGCGCTGCAAGCGCACCAAAGGGGTCTGACCCACATAATCTTCAAGCGTGGGGAAATCAGCCACGTTGCTTACCTCTGCATGTTTCATGAATTGCCTGCCTGATGGGTGCTTTCAACACCGCGTAAGGCACTGTCTATCGCCATATCCTACAAGGAGGCTATGTGCGACACGCAGACATTTTTTCACTAACATATACAAAATGGTTATAGTTAAACTGTTTTTTATTCCCTTCGATTGCTTTTATTCTGTGACCTATCCCAACTTTCTTTGCTGATAACAGCAACAAACGGCCATCAAGGATTTTTACAATGAAGGTATTCAAAACTCTGGCTCTTTCGGCTTTGCTTGCCACCAGCGCGGCGCCGGTATCTGCCGCCGAGCAAACCCTCTTGAATTCATCTTACGACATCGCACGGGAGCTTTTTGCTGATTACAATCCACTGTTTGCGGCGCACTGGCAAGAAAAAACCGGAGAGTCGGTGACCATCAAGCAGTCGCATGGTGGATCCTCGGCGCAGGCGCGCGCCATCATGCAAGGGCTGCAAGCGGATGTTGTCACCTTCAACCAAGTCACGGATGTGCAGGTGCTGTACGATCGCGGCAAGTTGATCGACAAAAACTGGAAAGAGAATTTCCCCAACAGTAGCTCGCCGTACTACTCCACCACCGCGTTTTTGGTGCGCAAGGGCAACCCAAAGAATATTGAAAATTGGGATGATTTGGCCAAGGACGACGTTGCCTCTGTTTTCCCGAATCCAAAAACCTCCGGTAATGCGCGTTATACCTATCTTGCCGCACTCGGTTATGCGCAAAAGGCGTTCGGAAAAGACAACACCGAGCAACAAGACCAATTTTTGAAACAGCTTCTCGCCAATGTGGCGGTGTTTGATACCGGTGGCCGAGGCGCAACCACCTCATTTGTTGAACGTGGCATTGGCGATGTGCTGGTCACCTTTGAATCAGAAGTCAACAATATCCGCCAGCAATATGGTAGCGACAAGTACGATATTGTGGTGCCTAAAACCTCGATTTTAGCTGAGTTCCCCGTCGCCGTGGTTGAGCGTAACGCCAAACGCAACGGCACCACTGAATTGGCAACCGAGTATCTGTCTTACCTATACAGTGAAAAAGCACAGCGCTTATTGGCCGATTTTAACTACCGTGTCCATCACCCTGACGTGGTCAAAGACAATGCCGATCGTTTCCCTGAAGTCGAATTGCTGACCGTGGAAGCTATCGCAGGGAGTTGGGACCAGGCCATGAAAACGCACTTTGCCAGTGGCGGAAAACTCGACCAACTGCAACGCCGTTAATTCTTTCTAGGTATTGAGACGCTATGCCATCGCTATTGTATCAACGCCAATCGATGCCTTGGGCAGCACGTCAGCAGCGCGTGCTGCCCGGATTTGGCATCAGTTTAGGCGTGTCTTTGCTGTTCATCAGCTTGATTCTGCTGTTACCGGCCAGCGGCCTTATCATGCAGACCAGCCAAATGACATGGCAAGAATACTGGTTTGCCATCACTGACCCACGGATTGTCGCCAGTTATAAAGTCACGGCCGGTGCGGCGCTGATTGCCTCATTATTAAACGGTGTGATTGGCCTACTCTTTGCGTGGGTGCTGGTGCGATACGACTTTGCAGGCAAACGCTTCGTCGATGCGCTGGTTGATTTGCCGTTTGCTCTGCCCACCGCCGTTGCCGGCGTCACGCTCGCCACCCTGTACACCGATAACGGCTGGATAGGCAGTGTGCTTGCCAACGTCGGTATCCAAGTTGCCTACACGCCGCTTGGGATCGTGATTGCCATGATGTTTACCAGCTTGCCGTTTGTGGTACGTACCGTCCAACCCGTGTTGGAAGAGATCTCCCAAGAGGAAGAAGAAGCGGGCACTGTGCTCGGGGCAAGTGACGGTGCGGTGTTTTGGCGAATTATTCTGCCGACCATCAAACCGGCGTTATTAGTGGGTGTGGCCTTATCATTTACCCGCAGTCTGGGTGAATTCGGTGCGGTGATTTTTATTGCTGGCAATATGCCCTACGTCAGCGAGATCACATCGCTGATGATCTTTGTTCGCTTGCAAGAGTTTGATTTCCCAGCGGCGAGTGCCATTGCCTCGGTGATCTTGATGGCATCGCTGTCGTTATTGTTTGCCATCAACCTTTGGCAAGGCCGTTATCTAAAACGTATTCACGGGCGGTAAGGACACTTTATGAGCACAAACTCGGTGAGAATTGGTGACACCCCATGGATCAGGCGCAGTTTAATCGCGCTTATGCTGCTGCTTGTGGCGCTGGTTTTGGTTGTGCCGCTGGTGAGTATTTTTTCCATCGCCTTCGCGGATGGTATCGCCAGTTACTTCCAACACTTGCTCGCGCCGGATACCCGCCACGCGATTGGCCTCACTGTATTAGTGGCCGTTCTCACGGTACCCATTAACCTAGTATTTGGCGTGATGTTGGCATGGGCGGTCACCCGTTTCCAATTTCCGGGACGAAAACTGGTCACCACCTTGATTGATATCCCATTTGCCGTGTCGCCCGTGGTCGCAGGCTTACTCTATTTGCTGCTGTATGGCAGTAACGGCTGGCTAGGCGCGTGGCTGTTTGAGCATGACCTTCAAGTGATGTTTGCCCTACCCGGCATTGTGCTAGTCACTATTTTTGTTACCTGCCCTTTCGTCGCCCGCGAGCTGATCCCGCTCATGCAGCTGCAAGGGCAAGCGGAAGAAGAAGCAGCCGTGGTGTTAGGCGCATCATGGTGGCAGCTTTTTCGCCGTGTCACCTTGCCCAATATTAAGTGGGCTCTCATCTACGGGGTCATTTTGACTAATGCCCGTGCCATCGGCGAGTTTGGAGCGGTCGCTGTGGTGTCTGGCAGCATTCGCGGTCAAACCAATACCCTGCCTTTGCAGGTACAGCTTCTTTACGAAGATTACCAAACTCAAGCAGCCTTCGCCTGTGCGTCATTACTTGCCTTTATGGCACTCGCTACCTTGGCATTGAAAGCCTTGGTGGAATGGCGTCAACGCCTGCCCGCTTAACCTTACAAACGAACCAGAGTGAGCCGTAAGCCATGCGCATTCAACTGAAAGATATCACCAAACACTTTGGCCAATTCCAAGCGTTATCGCCGTTATCACTCACCATTGAGCAAGGTGAAATGATGGGGCTGCTTGGCCCCTCAGGATCCGGGAAAACCACGTTATTGCGCATTATTGCCGGATTAGAAAGCAGTGACAGCGGCCAGATCCTGTTTGGAGAGCGCGATGTCACCCGCGTCCATGTGCGGGATCGCCGTGTCGGGTTTGTTTTTCAAAACTACGCCTTGTTCAAACATATGACGGTGGCAGAGAACATCGCCTTTGGCTTGCAAGTGATGCCACGTCGCGAGCGCCCCTCCCCAGCCACGATTACGCAACGGGTGAACCAACTGCTTGAGGTCGTGCAGTTAGGCCATCTGGGCCAACGGTATCCCGAGCAATTATCGGGCGGACAAAAGCAACGTATCGCACTGGCGCGAGCATTGGCGACCCAGCCGGAGATCTTATTACTCGACGAACCGTTCGGTGCGTTAGATGCACAAGTACGCAAAGAGCTGCGCCAATGGTTACGCCGACTACACGATGAAATGGCTTTTACCAGTGTGTTTGTCACTCACGACCAAGACGAAGCACTCGAGCTATCGGATCGCGTGGTGGTGATGAGTAATGGGCAAATTGAACAAGTCGACAGTCCGGTCGATCTTTATGCTGCGCCGAAAAGCCGCTTTGTGTTTGATTTTTTAGGGAACGTGAATGTTTTTTCCGGCCACTATCAGCAAGGCACGTGGCAAAATGGCAATGCCTTTATTCAACCCACACTAAACACGCACACCCAACAGTCAGGCAGTTTGTATGTACGCAGCCATGAGTTAACCCTTGCTGATAAACCCAATAGCCAACTCTCGCTGCCCATGCGTGTGGTCTCTATCAACCCGGTTGGTGCCGAGGTGCGGGTATCACTCGCCCCACAAGGTTGGGAAAGTGAACAACTATGGGAAGCCACCCTAACCCATCATGCGTGGCAAGCCACAGCTTATCAAAAGGGCGATACCGTGTATGCGATGCCGCACCGTGGATACTTTTTCAACGACACAGACACCGAGCCGCACCGACTCAGTTGGCCATTCTTAGCGGCCGATAGCTTGGTGTATGATATTTAGATGATATAGCGAGTGGATGTTGGCGGTGCTCTATCAGTTATCTAGTAAGCATTTATCTTCATACAGACATCGCCACTTTCAACTCAGAGAGTGAAGAAGGGTAGCCTAGGTAATACCCTTGCACATATTCGCAATCAAAGCCTTTCAACAATGCAAGTTGTGTGGCGGTTTCCACGCCTTCAGCGACCACGTTGATTTCTAGGCGTTTGGCAATATCAATAATGCCGGCCGTGATCGCTTTAGCACGGCTATCGTTTTCCATCGATTGGATGAAACTGCGGTCAATCTTGATTTCATCGACATTAATTCGATTAAACATCCCTAAAGAGGTATAACCCACCCCAAAATCATCAATGGAAAACATCACGCCATGGCGTTTGAGGGTATCAACCACTCGCGCGCACTCAAGAATATCATCAAGTGCTGCGGTTTCAGTTATTTCTAGGCACAGGTAACGCGCGAATTCTGGGTTCAATTGCAAGTAATCGTCAATACGCCGAATCGCACTCTCACTATTAAACTCAACCGCAGAAATATTGACCGACACACGCTGAATGATATTTCCCAACAGATCACTATCGTGTAACTGCTTCGCGGCTTTTTCGAGTACGAGCGCCGTTAGGTCTTCGCAAAAGCCCTGTTCTTCGGCGAGCGTGATAAAGGTACTCGGTGGCACCACACCAAAGGTTTCATGGGTCCATCTCGCCAATACTTCTAAACCGGTTAGCTCCCCTGATGCCAAGCGATATTGCGGCTGAAAGACAACCTCAATCTCTTTGTTATTGATTGCAACTCTGAGTGCGGAAACGAGCTGCCTACGCTTTTGAGCTTGCTCGGTTAAATGAATATCATGATACGTTATCGCCCCTTTGCGCTTTTTGGCATCATTCAAGGCGCGCGTAGCCGCCGTCATCAAGGTGGCGGCATCGTCACCATCTGGCCCGAATAACGCCACCCCTATCGAGCAAGTAGCTTTTTGATCGTATCGTGGCGTTGTTGATCAAAT